>NZ_JBHZOP010000009.1:0-116352 GCF_042787595.1 Stenotrophomonas sp. YIM B13575
GGCAGGTGGGTTGCGCAGGGGCGTGAGCCGCATGGATGCGGCGACCGAGCTTACAGGGACGTACTTGCAGCGGCCCCTGCGCAACCCACCTGCCCGGCCCAATCACATGATTCGCTCTACGCGACCACCCACGAGGGGCTCCGCCGTTGGCTGGAAACTACGGCCACCAGCCATGCCCGAACCGTGCGTAATGATCAGCCGCACGCTCGAACGGATTGCGCGCACTGACGCCACCACACAACAGATACACCGGCAGGTACAGCGGCCCCAGCACCAGGTACTGGTATACGTGCGCACGCTCGTGGTCATCCAGCCGAATCAACGGTTCCACGCCCCACCCCGCCTGATGCGCGTAGGTACGGCAGCACATGCCCAGATCGTAGCCGGTGTGCAGGATCACGTTACCCAGGGTGATCGCTCCGCCCGGCCCCCACGGCCAATGGTCGAACACCACCGCGCAGTCGCGACCGCTCCAGCGCATCTTCGCGCCCCCCAGCAACCCGGCCAGACCGCCAACCAGGCCGATCACGGTATTGGGCACGGTCCACAGCGCGCCCAGCACCTGCAGCGCGCGCAGCCAGATCGGCCAGGGCCGGGACGCGGTGTTCAATCGGCCTCGTTGGGGATCAGCAGCCACAGCAGCAGGTAGACCAGGATGCCCGGGAACGCGGCCGACGCCAGCGAGACCACCACGTACAGCACCCGGACCAGGGTCGGGTTCCAGCCGAAACGATGGGCAATGCCGCCCATCACTCCGGCGATCATGCGGTCGTTCAGCGAGCGCGACAGGGTGCGCGGCACAGCATTCATGGCGAGGTCTCCCGGCTGTCTGGCTGCGGCCACTGTAGCGCCTGCCGTGTCTACGGCGTGCGTTGGCGCAGCGCCTGCAGGCGCGCGCCGAACCACGTCGCAGAGGTCTGTTCGGGCTGGCCGGGGCAGCGGATCCGGTACGCCTTGCCACTCATGCTGCTCTGGCTGGCCGCACGCTCGATGAACTGCTCGGCGCTGTCGACCATGTCCTTCTTCAGCAGGTAGTCGTACTTGCGCTGCAGGTGGGCACGCGCATCGGCGGGTCCGTACCAGCTGCCATTGCGCTGGAACTGGCACTGGGAGCCGTCCAGGCTGCCGATCAGCTGTGCGATCTCGCGGCGCGCATCGGCGCTCGGCGCTGCGCCGGCAAGGCCCGGCGCCAGGGCCAGCGCAAGCGCGACCAGGGGGGAATACTTCATGGCGTGCGTTCCTTCAGCCAGTTGTCGATGGTCGCCGGCACTTCGCGCTGCGCGCGCCCGGACACGTAAATACCAATATGCCCACCGCGGAAACTGGACTCGGTGTAGTCCTGCGTACCCAGCCGGCCACGCATCGCACGTGATGCATCCGGCGGCACCAGGTGGTCCTGTTCGGCGTAGATGTTGAGCACGGGCAGAGTCACTTGCGACAGATCCACCGCCTCTTCACCTATCTTCACCGTGCCGTTCATCAGCCCGTTGCCCTGATAGAACTGCTTGATGAACTCGCGGAAGGCCTCGCCCGCCAGATCGGGCGAGTCGAAGATCCACTTTTCCATGCGCAGGAAATCTTCCAGCGCGGCCTTGTCATCGAGGATGTCGAGCAGGCCCACGTACTTCTGCACGTTCAGGCGGAACGGCTTGAGCATCAGGTAGCTGGCATTCATCAGATCGGCCGGGATGTTGCCCAGCGTGTCCACCAGCAGATCCACGTCCACCTGCTGCGCCCAGTGCGACAGCATGTTGTCGGTGGTCTGGAAATCGACCGGCGTGACCATCGTGATGAGGTTGCCCAGCTTCTGCCGGCGCAGCGCGGCGTAGCACAGCGCGAACACGCCGCCCTGGCAGATGCCCAGCATGTCGACAGGACCTCCACTGCGCGCGCGCAGCGCATCCACCGCGCCATCGATGTAGCGCAGCAGGTAATCCTCAAGCGTCTGGTAGCGCTCGGAACGATCCGGATAGCCCCAGTCCAAGACGTACACGTCCTGGCCCAGCGCCAGCAGCTTCTGCACCAGTGAGCGATCGGCCTGCAGGTCCACCATGTACGGGCGGTTGACCAGCGCGTACACGATCAGCAGCGGCGTGCGCCGGACCGGTGCGTTCTCGCCGACGAAGCGATACAGCACCACCTTGCCATCGCGCCAGACTTCCTCGCGGGCGGTGGCGCCGTAGTCGACATCCTCCACCTGCGGCAACAGCTTCAACCCCTCCATCAGCTTGCGCTGCATGGCCAAGGTCTCCTGCATCAGGTCATCGGCATTGAAGCCCAGCGGTCCTTTCATGGCTTACGACTTCCGCGTGGTGGTGCGGGAGGTGGCCTTCTTCGCTGGCGCCTTCTTTGCTGGCACTTTCTTCGCGGCAGGCTTGCGCGCGACGGGCTTCACCCTCGCAGGCGCCGGCTGGGCCACCGGGTCGACCGCATCGGTACCGGCAAGCACCGCCACCTGTGCCTGCAGCCGGCGCAGATTGCGCTCGAGCTCGGCGATGCGACGGTGGGCGGCATCCATCTCGGTGCGGGTCGGCAGGCCGATGCGTTCACTCATCTGTTCCACCTCGCGTTGCAGGCCCGCGCGCAGGCGCATCTGCGCATTGCCCAGCGCCGCGTAGATCTGCTGGAACGGTGCAGACATGGCGACCTTGGCGTAGGCCTCCTCGGCCACTTCGATCCACAGATCGAACATCGCCCGTGCGCTGGTCAGCTGGCTGCCGGGCTGCTCATGGTCGGCCAGGCGCTTCTCGAACAGGTCGAACGCCTCTTCAAGCGCCTGCTTGATCTGCTCGACATAAGCCTGGGAGTGATGCTGGTACTCCTCCTGCGCGCGCAGCAGGGCCTGCCACCGCGCCTGATGCTCGCGGCCGGGCCCGAACGCCGGGCTCTGCAGCCAGGGGCCGGCCAGCGTCTGCAACTGCTGGAACCACGCCGTGAACTCCGGCGCAGCAGCGCCGGCGTGGGTGCTGCCACGGGCGCCCTGCAGCATCCACTGCAGCATGCCGTCGCCCTGCCCCTTCACCGCTTCACGCCAGGCCTGGGCAACCTCGGCGCTGCTGGCATCGCGGCCGGCAAAGCGTGCCGCCACTTCCTGCATGGTGCCGTACCAGCTGCCAGCCTGTTCGCGGAACCGCCGCACCGCCTCTTCCGGCGCGGCCGCGCCTGTCTCGGGCAGCAGTTGGCCCCACCAGTCGAACAGGTGCTTCCAGCTGCCCGGGTCGTCGCCAGCGGGGGCCCCTGGCACAGTCGCGTGGCGCAGGGCATCGCCCCAGGCGCCGAAGTACTGCCGGGCCAGGTTCTCGAAATCGCTGCTGCCAAGGTCGTTGGCCGAGCTGGTCATCGCGCTCCTCCGCAGGGCTGGATCATGGCTTGGGAATGCGCAGGGTCTTGCTGATCATCAGCGACCCGGACAGCGCGAACAGCAGCACCAACGGATGCAGCTGCCAGGGGCCGATCTGCCACTGGCCCAGCCACAGGTCGTGGCCGATGGCATCGGTGCCGGCGGCAATCGCCAGCACGATCACCAGCGCCAGGCTGGTGGGAATCGGCGTTCCCTCGAAGTACTTCACCTTGCCTTCGTCACCGCTCATCGCCTCGGCGGTCACGTTGTACCGGGCCAGGCGGCTGACGCCGCAGCAGACGAAGTAGCTCAGCACCAGCCAGTCCCAGCCGCCCTGCATGCCACAGGCATAGGCCAGCGCTGCCGGTGCGACACCGAAGGAAATGACGTCTGACAGCGAGTCCAGCTCGCGGCCCAGGGTCGAACTGGACTTGCGCCAGCGCGCGATGCGGCCGTCCAGTGCATCGAAAATGAAAGCCAGCGGGATCAGCGCCATGCCGAACAGCAGATAGCCGCGCTCGCCATCCTGCAGGAAACGCATCGCGGCAAACACCGCGCCGGTGCCGCAGAAAGCGTTGGCGAGGGTGAACCAGTCCGCCAGATGGAACTCGCGCAGCATCGAGAAGTGACGTTTCATGAAGTCTCACGGGGCATCAAGGCCCACAGGGTACCGCGAGCGCCGCCACCGGCAACAGCGTGGGCTGACCCCACCCTTCACCCGTCACTCACCGATCCTCACCGGCGGTGAATTTTTCGCCACCCATCTTGACAGCCTAGGGGGGTGGCGCCTGCCAGTGCTTATCCACAAAGTTGCCCACGCGTAATCCACACCCCCTGTGGACAACTGGCTCTCACCGACTGCGACGCTGGACATTTCCTCATCACCTCAAGCCGGGGTTTCCCTACTTCCCAAGCCGATCGGCTGGCGCTATGGTCTGCGGCGGACCCGCCGCCGCCACGTCCGACTCCCCACCCACGGACGATGTTGATGCTGGATGCACGCACCCTGGCCGCGCAGTTGCGGCAGCCCCATGGCGAGGCCGCGCTGGCCGTGGGCGAATCGATGAACCGCAGCAACGGCGCCCTCAACCAGGCCGCAATCGCGTTGCTGGCGGTCGCTCCCGGAGAGCAGGTGCTGGAGATCGGCCCCGGCAACGCCGCCTTCGCGCCGCTGCTGCTGCAGGCCAGCGGCAGTCGCTACGTGGGCGTGGAGCTGTCCAGTGCCATGGTCAACGCCGGCAACCAGCATCTTGCCGCCAGCGGCCTGGCCGGGCGTGCCACGCTGCGCGAGGGCGATGCGCATGCCCTGCCCTTGGCGGATGCCTGCGTCGATGCTGCGCTGGCGGTCAACACCCTGTACTTCTGGCCGAACCTGGCCCCGGTGCTGGATGAACTGGCGCGGGTGCTGCATCGCGGCGGCCGGCTGTGCCTGGCCTTCGGCGATGCTGGATTCATGCGCAGCCTGCCCTTCGCCGCCGACTTCGAACTGCATGAGCTGGATGCCGTGGAGCTGGCGCTGCGGGTGTCCGGTTTCAGCGTCACGGCATGGCGTTCGCATCGCGAATGCACAGCCGGCAATGACGGCCAGCAGCGGGAAAAGCACTTCCACCTGCTGCTGGCGCGCCGCCGGTAGTGCCGCCGGGCGTGGCCCAGCGCGCTACCGGGGGAGGTAGTGCCGGCCAGGTCAAAGACGGCTGAAGGACCAGCTCTGCATGCGGCCATCCCGGTAAGGCATCACCCCGTGGAACGGGCGCGGATCGGCATCGAACACCAGCGGCAGGAAATTGCGGTCGCCCTCCCACATGGGCAGCTGGTCGAGCTTGTCTACGTCCACCCACTCCAGGGTGCCTTCGTGGTTGCCGCCGTGCGGGGCACCCTCGAAGCTGTCGATGACGAACACGAAACCGAACCAGTCCTCACCGTGCTTGCCGAAACCCGGCCAGCTGATGGTGCCGCGCAGGCGCATGGCGGTGCAGTCGATGCCGGCTTCCTCGGCGATCTCGCGGCGCATGCCGGCGGCCACGTCCTCGGTCGGTTCGACCTTGCCGCCCAGGCCGTTGTACTTGCCCAGGTGGTGGTCGCCCGGCCGGGTATTGCGATGGATCATCAGCACCTGGCGACGATCGGGCGAGAGCACATAGCCCAGGGTGGCGACGATCGGGGTATACGGCATGTGCGGGTCCGGCGGCGGGTCAGCCGTGGATTATGGCCGATCAACGCACCAGCGACAGGCGACGGTCGCCCTCACCCACGGTGTTGCCGTCAGGGTCACGGCGCAGGGTGGCCACGCCATGGCCGCGTTCTGCTAGGTATTCCAGCCATTTGCCGAGGAAGGTGTTCATCCGCATGCGATGGCTGATCAGCTCGGCCGGCGGCGGGTACAGGCCCATGGTGTCCTGCCAGCGGCGGCCGACGTAGCAGTGGGTGGTCTCGGCCTGGCGCGCGTCCCGGTACAGACGGACGAAGGCCGATGGGTCCGGTTCACCGGTCACCGGGTCGGCCAGGTCGTAGGTCAGGCGCAGCTCCACCGTGTAGCGGTGGCACTCGATCACATCCAGACGCACATCCAGGCCATCGCCCACAGAGGAGACGTAGCTTCCCGCCACCAGCTCGGCCGGCGCGAACAGGCGCACCAGGTGGCGGTAGTTCTCCGCGTACAGCCCCATCAGCCAGCTCAGCCGGCTCAGGCGGGGAATGCGCTCGCTACGGGGCAATGCTCGGGCCATGGGTTGATCCTACACGTTGGCCCTTCAACGTGGGGACAGTTCAACCCGCAGCCAAGCCGCCAACGGCGATCACCCCTGTAGAGTCGAGCCCATGCTCGGCTGCTCTTCGGCCAGAACCCGGTGGCCCAGCCGAGCGTGGGCTCGGCTCTACAGGGCGCAGTTGAAGCGCCCATTGGTAGTGCCGGCCGCTGGCCGGCAGCGCGACACGGCGCGAGGGAAAGGATCAATACAGCTCGCGCTGCAGCCCCAGCGTGCCCAGCACCTTGCTGGAGATCTCTTCGATCGAGGTATGGGTGGTGCTGAGGGTCGGGATGCGTTCCATCTGGAACATGACCTCCGCCGCGGCCACCTCGCGCTTGCAGGTGTCCAGGTTGGCGTAGCGCGAATTGGGCCGGCGCTCCTGGCGGATCTGCTGCAGACGGTCGGGGTCGATGGTCAGGCCGAACAGCTTGCGTCGGTAGTTGCGCAGCCGGGGCGGCAGGCGGTCGCTCTCCAGGTCCTCGTCGGTCAACGGGTAGTTGGCAGCGCGCACCCCGTAGTGCAGCGCCAGGTAGATGCAGGTGGGCGTTTTGCCGGCCCGCGACACCGCCACCAGGATCACGTCGGCATCGTCGTAGTTCACCGCGATGCCGTCGTCATGGGTCAGCGCGAAGTTCATCGCGTTGATGCGCCGGTGGTAGGTGTCGAAGTCGACCATGCCGTGGGCCTGGCCGACCCGGTTCAGGCGCGAGCTGGACAGTTCGCGCTCCAGCGGCTCGATGAACGGGGCGAACACATCCAGCATCAGCGCCCCGCTCTCGGACAGGATCACGCTCAGGCTCTGGTCCACGCAGGAGTTCACCACGATCGGCCGGACCTGGTACCGCTCCCCCGCCGCCTTGATCCGGGCACACGCTTCCCGGGCTTTTTCGGGGTCATCGACAAATGACATCCGGTCGGTAATGAAGCTGAACCCGGAGAACTGGGTCAACAGGCTATGCCCAATGGTTTCAGCGGTGATACCGGTTCCATCGGAAACGTAGAACACCGGACGGATGGTCGACATGCGCGCATTTACCCCCTACGAAGCCTAAAAGGGCCGCCAACACAAGCTTGTGCCGACGGTGGTCTGCCCGGCATCATATCGACTTCTTCCTACGGACGCGGCCATTCAGCCCGCCTCGGGCGATGGCCAAACGGAGCATCGCGCTTGAACGAGAACATCCTGTGGTTGCACGAACTGCGTCTGGCCGACCTGGCCCGCGTAGGCGGCAAGAATTCCTCGCTGGGCGAGATGATCGGCAACCTGGCCGGTCTGGGCGTCTCCGTTCCTGGAGGTTATGCGACCACGTCTGAAGCCTTCAAGGACTTCATCGCGCACAACGACCTGTCCAAGCGCATCTTCGACAAGCTGGCCACACTGGACGTCGAGGACGTCAACGCGCTGACCGCGGCCGGCAAGGAAATCCGCAGCTGGGTCATCGACGCGCCGCTGCAGCCGCAGCTGGACCAGGACATCCGCAGCGCCTACGCCAAGCTGAGCGCCGACAACGGTGGCGGCGACGTGGCTGTAGCCGTGCGTTCGTCGGCCACCGCCGAAGATCTGCCCGATGCCTCCTTCGCCGGTCAGCAGGAAACCTTCCTCAACGTCACCGGTGCCGACGATGTCGTGCACAAGGTCAAGGAAGTGTTCGCCTCGCTGTACAACGACCGCGCCATCGCCTACCGCGTGCACCACGGCTTCAAGCACGAAGACGTGTTCCTGTCGGCGGGCGTGCAGCTGATGGTGCGTTCCGGCGTCGGTTCCTCCGGCGTGCTGTTCACCCTGGACACCGAGTCCGGCTTCCGCGACGTGGTGTTCGTCACCTCCTCGTTCGGTCTGGGCGAAATGGTCGTGCAGGGCGCGGTCAACCCGGACGAGTTCTACGTCTACAAGCCCACCCTGCAGGCCGGCAAGCCGGCGATCCTGCGCCGTTCGCTCGGCAGCAAGGCGATCCGCATGGTGTATTCGGATGTCCCCGGCGAGCGCGTCAGGATCGAGGACACCCCGGCCGAACTGCGCACCACCTTCTCGATCAACGATGAAGACGTGGCCGAACTGTCGCGCCAAGCGCTGACCATCGAAAAGCACTACGGCCGCCCGATGGACATCGAGTGGGCCAAGGACGGTGTCAGCGGCAAGCTGTTCATCGTGCAGGCGCGCCCGGAAACCGTGAAGTCGCGCAGCCATGCCACCCAGATCGAGCGTTTCGCGCTCACCGAAAAGGGTGGCAACGTTCTCGCCGAAGGCCGCGCCGTCGGCGCCAAGATCGGTGCCGGCGTGGCCCGCGTGGTGAAGACGCTGGAAGACATGAACCGCGTGCAGCCGGGCGACGTGCTGATCGCCGACATGACCGATCCCGATTGGGAGCCGGTGATGAAGCGCGCGTCGGCGATCGTCACCAACCGCGGTGGCCGTACCTGCCACGCGGCGATCATCGCCCGCGAGCTGGGCGTGCCGGCCGTGGTTGGTTCGGGCAACGCGACCAAGGTCATTGAAGATGGCCAGCTGGTCACCGTCAGCTGCGCTGAAGGTGATACCGGCTTCATCTACGAAGGCAAGCTCGGTTTCGAGCGCACCACCACCGATCTGGGCAACATGCCGCCGGCACCGTTGAAGATCATGATGAACGTGGCCAACCCGGAACGTGCCTTCGACTTCGGCCAGCTGCCGAACGCCGGCATCGGCCTGGCACGCCTGGAAATGATCATCGCCAGCCACATCGGCATCCACCCCAACGCGCTGCTGGAGTACGACCGCCAGGACGCCGCGACGAAGAAGAAGATCGACGAGAAGATCGCCGGTTATTCCGATCCGGTCGGCTTCTACGTGGACCGTCTGGCCGAAGGCATCGCCACCCTGACCGCCTCGGTCGCACCGAATCCGGTGATCGTGCGCCTGTCGGACTTCAAGTCCAACGAGTACGCGAACCTGATCGGCGGCAGCGGCTACGAGCCGCACGAAGAGAACCCGATGATCGGCTTCCGCGGCGCCAGCCGTTACGTCGACCCGAGCTTCTCGGCCGCCTTCGCACTCGAGTGCAAGGCCGTGCTGCGCGTGCGCAACGAGATGGGCCTGGACAACCTGTGGGTCATGATCCCGTTCGTGCGTACCCTGGAAGAAGGCCGCAAGGTCGTCGAGGTGCTTGAACAGAATGGCCTCAAGCAGGGCGAGAACGGCCTGAAGATCATCATGATGTGCGAAGTGCCGTCCAACGCACTGCTCGCCGATGAGTTCCTGGAGATCTTCGACGGCTTCTCGATCGGCTCCAACGACCTGACCCAGCTGACCCTGGGCCTGGATCGCGACTCGTCGATCGTCGCGCACCTGTTCGACGAACGTAACCCGGCGGTGAAGAAGCTGCTGTCGATGGCGATCAAGTCGGCACGTGCCAAGGGCAAGTACGTCGGCATCTGCGGCCAGGGCCCGTCCGATCATCCGGATCTGGCCGAATGGCTCATGCAGGAAGGCATCGAGTCGGTGTCGCTGAATCCGGACACCGTGGTCGATACCTGGCTGCGCCTGGCCAAACTGAAGGCCAAGGGTTGAGCTGTTGACGCTTGATGGCTGACATCGTTTTCATCGACGTCGGCCCATACTGAAGTTGCACGCAAGCCCCGCCCTCGCGGGGCTTGCTGTTTCTGGCGTCTGCACACGCCATGTTCCTGTCGCACCTGTTCCCGTCGCAAAGGAGTCCGCATGATCGCTGCTGCCCCACCCGCCCCCGCCACGACGTCCTGGTTCCACTCGCTCGACTGGGAGCGGCTGCTGGAAACCTATGGCGTGCCGTTGCTCGCTGCCATCGTCGTGTTGCTGGTCGGCATGTGGGTGGCGCGTCGCCTGTCCAATGCGATGCCACGCGCGACCGCGCGCATGGGTGTGGACCCGATGCTGGGCAGCTTCCTGCGCAACGTGGTCTATGCGGCCTCGCTGGTGATCGTGGTGATCCTGGCCATCGGCACGCTGGGTGTGCAGATCACGCCGCTGCTGGCCGTGCTCGGCACCGCCGGCCTGGCCGTTGGCCTGGCACTGAAGGATTCGCTGTCGAACATCGCCTCCGGCGTGATGCTGGTGACCCTGCGTCCGTTCCGCGTGGGCGACGTAGTAACCATCGCCGGGCAGACCGGCACGGTGCGCGAAGTACGCATTTTCCAGACCGTGATCACCGGTGCCGACAACCAGCACACGACGATTCCCAACACGCTGATCACCGCCGCACCGATCATCAACCTGACGGCAGAGCCCACCCGTCGCGTCGAACTGGTGGTGGGTATCGGCTATGAAGACAACATCCAGCTGGCCCGCGATACCGCATTGGCGCTGATGAAGGCCGACCCGCGCGTGCTGCAGACACCCGCACCGGACGTGGTGGTGTACGAGCTGGGTGCGCACGCGATCAACCTGGGCATCCGCTGCTACGTGAAATCGGCCGATCACTTCGGCACCAAGGTCACCCTGCTGGAGCAGATCAAGCTGGGCTACGACAAGGCCGGCATCAACATCCCGTATCCGCAGCAGGACATGCACCTGTACCTGCATGGCAAGGATGGCGGCGTGGTTGAAGCCGACGCGCTGGTGCGCGACAAGCCCTGATCCATCCTGGTAGTGCCGACCAACGGTCGGCACCCACCCACCAGCATCGGTAGCGCCGGGCCATGCCCGGCGGACGCGGAATCAGGCCTCCACGGCCTCCTCCAGCACCGGATAGTCGGTGAACCCGACCGCGCCACCGCCGAAGTACGTCGCGCGATCAGGAAGATTCAGCTCCGCGCCCACGCGCAGGCGCTCAGGCAGATCCGGGTTGGCGATGAACGGCCGGCCGAAGCCGATCAGATCAGCCCAGCCTTCCGCCAGCGCCTGCCCGGCACGCTCGGCGGTGTACTTGCCGGCGTAGATCAGCGTGCCCGGATAGATCATCCGCAGTGCCTGCTTGAACGCCACCGGCATCAACGGCGCATCCTCCCAGTCGGCCTCGGCGATGTGCAGGTAGCCCACACCCAGCTCGCCCAGCAGGTGCGCGGCAGCCAGATAGGTCGCCTGCGGTGTGTCGTCCACCGCCCCCTGCAGCGTGGTCAACGGCGCCAGACGCACACCGACACGCTCGCCGCCAGCGACATCGACCACCGCCTGCACCACCTCGCGCAGGAAACGCAGGCGATTCTGCAGCTCGCCACCGTAGCCATCGGTGCGCTGATTGGCCTGCGAGTCGATGAACTGGTTGATCAGATAACCGTTGGCGCCGTGCAGCTCGACGCCATCAAAGCCGGCGGCCAGTGCATTGCGGGTGGCCTGCGCATAGTCGGCGACGATGTCCGGAATCTCCCCCTCGGCCAGCGCGCGCGGCATCGAGTGCTGGATCATCTCGCCCACGCCGGATTCCGGACCGGCG
Organism: Stenotrophomonas sp. YIM B13575; assembly: GCF_042787595.1. Lineage (NCBI taxonomy): Bacteria > Pseudomonadati > Pseudomonadota > Gammaproteobacteria > Lysobacterales > Lysobacteraceae > Stenotrophomonas > Stenotrophomonas sp. YIM B13575. The sequence continues at coordinate 11,475 of NZ_JBHZOP010000009.1, forward strand.
CCGGTGGGGTCGACGAAGACCTTCACCCCTTCGGCCAGCAGTGCCGAGGAAGAGACCGGGGCCGCGCCGTCCGGCTGCAGGGCGACATGGGACACCCGCCCTACATGCCAGAGCTGGGCATAGATGCGACCACCGGCCGCGTGTACGGCATCGGTGACCCTGCGCCAGCCTTGCACCTGCGCTTCGCTGTGGATGCCCGGGGTCCAGGCGTAGCCCTGGCCTTGCGGGCTGATCTGGGTGCCCTCGCTGACAATCAGGCCGGCACCGGCACGCTGGGCGTAGTACTCGGCCATCTGTGCGGTGGCCACATTGCCGGCAGCCGCGCGCGAGCGGGTCATCGGCGGCATCACGATGCGGTTGGGCAGCGTCAGCGCGCCCAGGCGGTGGGAAGTGAACAACATGACGGCATTCTCTTGCGGGGGATTGCCAGCAAGGATGGGGATCGCGCTGCGCGCGCAACAGGCGCGTTTGTGCAAAACAGTTGTGCCTGCCAGGCAAGGGTCAGAGCCCTTTCCTGCGGAAAGGGATCCGACCCTGTGCGAGGTCGGGGTCTGCGAGGTCGGGGTCGGACCCCTTTGCAACGCAAAGGGCTCCGACCCCAAAGCCGGTTACAGCGTCGGCTCGATCAACGCCCCGCCGTGCGCGATGCGGTCATAGCAGCTGCGAACCACTTCCTCGCCGTATTTCAGCTCCAGCCGGCGCACGATGAAATGGCCGCGGGCCATGTCCTGGTAGTAGTCGGTGAACATGGTATTGAGCGTTGCGCCGGCTGCCGCACCAACGATCGGCACCGCCTGCGCGGCAAACTTCTCGGTGATCACCACACCGAAGCGCGCGGCGACCTTTTCCACCAGCTTGGCCAACAGCTTGCCGGCTTCCTTCGGCGCCACGCCCAGGGTCAGGTCGCGTCCCGTCACCACGCGCCCGGCCAGTTCGGCCGACAGGTGACGCATCACATCAGTGGTGAAGCCACGGGCCAGGTAGTAGCCGGTCTCGCTGGCATCGTCGCGCGGCGAATTGCCGCCCAGTGCGAACACCTCCAGGCAGGCCTGGCGGGTACTGAACTGCGATAGATCGAAGCCTTCGCTGCGAGCGACATCGGCCACCGCGCGCATCATGATCGTGGTCGACACCGGCAGCTCGATGAACAGCGCGGCGAAGCCGAACGCACCACCGACCGCACCGGATGTCGCTGCCGCCAGCTTGTGCCAGCGTGTCGAGGCGCCCTTGCCCGGGGTGTTGTCCATGCTCCACAGCGCGGCCTGCACCGATTTTGACAACGCCGCCTGCACCGCACCGTGGATGCGGTTGGATACCGAGGTGGGAAGCGCCTTCACCGCGAACTCCAGCGGCGTCCCGACCAGGTTGGCCATGCGCGCGGTGATCGTGGGCGCTTCCAGCAGGGCTACCGCCCGCTGCAGGTCGGACCAGTCGCCAGCGTCGTGGGCGATATCACGGGGCAGCAGGATGGGCTCGTTCATACGGCCGATCTTAGCGCCAGGAAGTTGAACGGATCGTCGCGGGGGTCAGAGCCCGTTCCGCTGGAAAGGGAGCCGACCCCCACCGGGTGACCGTCTCAGGCAGTGGGCAGCCCCGACAGCGCGCCCATGAACTGGCGGTAGTGGCGCAGTTCGTTGATCGAATCGTGCACATCGCTCAACGCGGTGTGGTTGCTGTTCTTGCCCACGCCGGCGGCCACGGTCGGCGCCCAGCGCTTGGCCAGCTCCTTCACCGTGGACACGTCCAGGTTTCGGTAGTGGAAGTACTTCTCCAGCCGCGGCATCTGCCGGTGCAGGAAGCGACGGTCCTGGCAGATGGAGTTGCCCGACATCGGCGACACGCCAGCCGGAATCCACTGCGCCAGGAAGGCCACGGTCTGCGCCTCGGCCTGGCCAAGCGTGGTGGTGCTGTCGATGACACGCTGCCACAGGCCCGAACGACGATGCTGGTTGCGGTTCCACTCGTCCATCGCTTCCAGTGTTTCCAGCGGATGGTGGATGGCAAACTCCGGGCCCTCGGCCAGCACGTTGAGCTGGGCATCGGTGACCACGGTGGCGATCTCGATGATCGAATCGTTGTCGGTATCCAACCCGGTCATTTCCAGGTCGATCCAGATCAGTCGCTCGTTGGCCGCGCCGTTCTCTGCCATCGTGTCGCCTCGTTGCTGGGCAGGCACGAGGCCGGCCGGTAAAGGAAAGTGACGGCCATCATACCCTTTCGCCACTCAGCCCTCGCCAGCGTGGTCCTCCAGCAGCAGCGGCGGCTTGCCGCGCTTGGCCCGGAAATAGTTGGTCAGGCGGTTGCCCGCCTCCTTGGCCAGCACGCCGGCATGGACCTCGACCCGGTGATTGTGGCGGGCATCACCGACCAGATCGAACACGCTGCCACAGGCACCCGTTTTGGGATCGCTGGCACCGTAGACCAGGCGCGCCACACGGGCATGCACGATCGCCATCGCGCACATCGCGCACGGCTCCAGGGTGACATACAGGGTGCTGCCGATCAGGCGGTGATTGGCCAGCATCCGCCCGCCCTCGCGCATGGCCACGATCTCGGCATGCGCGCTGGGGTCGTGCGAGGCAATGTTGAGGTTCCAGCCCTCGCCCAGCAGCTGACCGTCGGCACCCACCAGCACCGCACCGACCGGGATCTCGTCAAACTCGCGTTGCGCACGTTCGGCCAATGCCAATGCGTGACGCATCCAGCTCTCGTCGACGTCGTGCACCGGCACGCCCAAGGTATCAGTCATGGCGTTTCTCGGATTCAAGGAGTGAGCGCGTGGCTAGTGTAACGCAGGGCTTTTGGAGCTTCCGCCGACTGGATGCGATGAGCCTTGGCCCAGCCAACGGTGCAGCGCCGCTTGATCTGCCGTGAAGACTCCTTCACGCTACGACCGCGCTTTCGTCATCTGACGATCGAGCACTGCCGCTTGCCGGCAACGATTTCACCTTTCGATCTCTACAGGGGGTAGTTTTGAACGCAGTTGCAGATACCACCGTGCAGGCAAGCCCTGCCGGAAAAGCCGCATGGATCACGCTGGCGATCGCTTGGTTGTGCTTCCTCGTACCGTTCCCCGGCCTGGGCCTGTTCCTGGGCTGGCCGCTGAACCTGGTGGCCTTCATCCTTGCCATCGTCGCGATGGCCAAGGGCGGTGCCATGAAGGGCCTGTTCCAGCTGCTGGGCTCGATCATCGTTTCGCCGATCGTGTACTTCGTCGGCCTGGCGATCTTTGCCGGCACCGTGAGCGGCATCAGCGCGCAGAGCAAGGGCCAGTACGATGCGGCCGTCGCTGAAGCCAGCGTCTCGTCCGCCGCCGCGGAAGCAGATGCTGCCGCCAAGGCCACGGAAACCGCAGCCCCCGCGGTCGCCAGCGATGCCGCGATGGCACCCGCCTCGGCGCTGGAAGTGACCGCCACCACGATGTTCAGCGATTACCAGGACAACGAGATCGCTGCTGACGGCAAGTACAAGGGCAAGGCGCTGCTGGTTTCCGGCACGGTCGATTCGATCAGCTCGGACTTCATGGACAAGCCGGTCGTACAGCTGAGCGCCAAGCCGTTCGGCTTCGTACAGGCCAGCGACCTGCCGAAGGACGTGGCTGCCAGCCTGAAGAAGGGCCAGAAGGTCACGCTGGCCTGCACCGGCAACGGAGAAGTCATCGGCTTCCCGGCCGTGTCCGGCTGCACCATGCAGTAAGGCACACAGCGAACGCTGATGCTCAGAGCCCCGCTTCGGCGGGGCTTTCTGTTTGTGGATATCACATCGGTACAATCCGGGCATTCCGAAGCACTTTGGCCGATTCCATGACCTCCCTGCGCCCTTCCCGCGCCACTGATGGTGACGCGCTCGTCGATCTCTGGCGTCGCGCCGTCGACGCCACCCATGACTTCCTCAGTGCCGCTGACCGCCAGGCGATCGATGCTGAAGTTGCCGGCTTCCTGCCACAGGCGCCGCTGGTGGTGGCAGCCGACGACCAGGACCAGCCGCAGGGCTTCATGCTGATCGACGGCTCACACATGGAAGCGTTGTTCATCGATCCTGACGTGCGCGGAACCGGCATCGGCCGCCAGTTGCTGCTGCATGCGCTGGCCCTGCATCCGCAACTGACTACCGACGTCAATGCGCAGAATGCGCAGGCTGTGGGCTTCTATCAGCGCATGGGTTTCACTGAAACCGGCCGCTCGCCGGTGGATTCGCAGGGTCGTCCGTATCCCCTCATCCACCTGCGCCATCAAGGCTGACCGGCACCCGGAGCGCCGGCCATTCCCCGATCAGGCAACCGCGTCGAACGCCGGCGAGTAGCGCACCTCGCCCTGCGCCATCGGCGGCTGCAGGCACAGGGCCTGGAAATACGCCGCCGGCACGCCGGGTAGGACCAGACCCGGCACGGCACGGAAGCCGAAGCGCCCGTAGTAGGCCGGCTCGCCCAACAGCACGCAGCCCCGCGCGCCCTTCCTGCGCAGAGCCTCGATCGCGGCCCGCATCAACGCCGTGCCCACGCCGCGCCCGTGCTGCTGCGGCAGCACCGAAATCGGCCCGAGCCCGAACCAGCCCTGGCTGCCGTCCTGCACGCTGACCGGGGACAGCGCGACATGACCCACCAGAAGGCCCGCATCCTCTGCCACCAGCGACATGCTCAGCTCGCCACGCTCACGCAATGCGTCGACGATGTGGTGTTCGGTATGGCTGCTGTGGACAGCATCGCGGAACGCCATTTCGGTGAGCGTGTGAATGGCGACATGGTCGTCGATGGATTCTGGGCGGATTGCAAGGTTCATGGCAGGCACTTTGTCAGGGTAAGGAAGGTGTGAATTCATGATTCAAGTCACAAATTGATAGTGAGAGCCGATCGCGACATTGAAACGCCTTGGCGCTATCGAATCGCCTGTGCCGCAGTCGATTCACTGGCATCACCCTTCGCCGAATGCGTCAATAAATCGCCACCCTTGTCCAGAGACGGCTGGCGCCAGCTTTCCCGGGCACTCCATAATCGCCGGACCTGTCACCGGGGAAGGATGCATGGACATGGATGTACCACGCCGTATCACGCCAAAGGGAGCGCATGAACGTCGAATCGCTCCTGATGCATGTCCCCCGCGCATCGAAGAGATTGCCGGATATGGCGCAAGCGGCGAGGAAAACCCGACGCGCTACCGGGTCAATCTGCGTGACGCGTTACTCTCAACCATGATCACTGCGCAGAATCTCGCGCGGAGAGTGGCCTGCTCCATATATCCCTCTATGCCCCAGGGAGGCCGACATTGCGCCCCAAGATGCTTCCGTGCCTTGCTCTGCTTCTATTGACCGCCTGCAACCCGGAGTCCGCCATGAACCAGGAACGTGCCGCTGCCGAAGCCGATGTCGCCCAGGGCGGGCGTGGCCTCGCCCAGCTCAACCCCAGCCCGCGCAAGGCCTATGAACTGGTGCTGCGCCTGAAGGATGCCCCCGGAGATTTCGCGGTGGTCGAGGGCGTTGCGCAGTACGACGTCATCAACGAAGACCAGTGCGGTCACATCGAGCCCGCCACAGGCACCGCAGCGCGCATCACCAGCCAGGAGCCGGTGCAGCTGCGCAAGGTTGCCGATGGCGAGTATCGCGGCACGTTGTATGTGGACCGTATGCTGGATGAGGACTACTACGGCCGCGGCGTCTGCAAATGGGAATTCAGCGGAGCCGGCGCGATGCTGAAAGCCACTGGCGCCGAGGGTGAAACGCGCTTCCTGACGTTCGTCGACGCCAAACCATTGACCGATGGCAGCGCGCATACGCTCTACTATCCGGATCTGGTCTATCCGCGGGCAGATCGCGTTCCCAATTTCCCGGCCAGTGGTGAGCCTGATCGCAGCGGCTATGCCGCCGACCTGCAGGACAAGCTGTTCACGATCAGCCTTTCTGCGAGTGAGGTGGCACCGTGACCATCACCTCCCAGGACTACGCTGCGTTATCCGATGACGCCTACAAGGACCGCGCCGTCGGCCGACGTGCACCCGGCCAGGAAGAAAAGGTCACGCTCAACGGCCATGAGTACAAAATACTCGAGCATGTCGACAACCGGCTCAACGGCTATCAGGGCACCGTCTATCAGCGCGTAGACAGCAAAGAGATCGTCATTGCCCATCGTGGCACGGAGGATATTGCCCGCGATGCGATCCTGACCGATGGCGGCATGGTGGTAGCGCGCACCAATGTGCAGGCACCTGACGCGATCGCATTGACCCAGAGAACGCTTGAATCTGCCGCACTCCAGTCCCGCTTGAATGGTGGACATACTCCCCAGGTCACCGTCACCGGCCACTCCCTCGGCGGCGCCCTTGCCCAGATCACCTCGCACCACTTCAACGTCAAGGGTGAGACCTTCAACGCCTATGGTGCGGTCAGCCTCAGCTACCGCATCCCCGAAGGCGGCAACACCATGATCAACCACGTCATGGCGTCCGATCCGGTCAGTGCTGCTTCGCCCCACTTCGGCCAGGTACGCATCTACGCCAACCCGGATGAGATCAAGAGGCTGTCAGCGGCCGGCTTCAGCAACCACCCGCTGCGCGACCTGATCCCGGATCGTCCAATCCTTGCAGCAGGCAGCTCGTTCGGCGCGCACAAACTGGGCAACTTCCTCAACGACGGCTCGGTACTGAAGCATCCGGAAACGCAGCAGCTGGCGAAAGACAACGCCAAGATGATCGAGGAGTACCGCGACGACGTGGAATCACTGCGCCGTGGCGTCACCCGTACTGCACGCGGCATCCCTGGCGGAGCAATCGACCTGTACGACCACATCCGTGGCCCGCTGCAGCCCGGTGAGCCGGCACGCCGCGAAGCGGAGAAGAACGGCCATCACACCAGCATGCTGCGCATGGACGATGCCAACCATCTGGGCAACCCGCTGTTCAACGACGCGATCCGTGGCGTGCATGCCCAGGACGTGCGGGCCGGGCGCGTGCCGGACGTGATGAGCACGCAGCTGGCCGGCAGCCTGGCCGCCGAAATGCATGCCGCGGGCGGCAAGCGCATCGACGAAGTGGTGATGAACGCCGATGCCTCGCGCAGCTTCGCGGTGCAGGGCCAGGGGGGTGACCCTGCCCATCTGCGTGTATCGGTGGACACGGCCGTGGCGATGAACACGCCGCTGGAGCAGAGCAGCCAGCGCATCGAGCAGCAATCTGCCGGTCAGGCCTTGGCGCGCGAGCAGCAGCTGGAACAGACCCAGGCGACCCAGCGCAGCCTGCACGCCTGACACGCTCGCGGGAATGAAAACGGGAGCCGGCACCGCCGGCTCCCGTCGTTTTCTGCGGTCGATCAGGGGCTGGAAACCGCTGAGTTCGCAGCCGGCCCTGCCAGCACGTACGCATCTGGGCCCGAGTCCGGGAAACCGCCACAGGGCTTGTCTCCCGGCGCCACGGGATCACACGGCCACTGTGCGCGCGTCACCGTATCGCGCAGCTCGAAGCCCGTGCCGTTCCAGACAACAAAGGCTAGATGCTCCCGGTTCCAGTCGCTGAAGCTGTGCGGACCGGTCTTCTGCGGTGATTCCGGATACTGCACGAACCAGCGCATGGCCGGCCCGTACTGCAACTTGCTGTGATCCAGGCTCACCTTGCCTTCGCGGGCGCGGTGCCGCGCACGATCGGCCTCAGCGATCGACGGTGCCGCCGGCATTGCCTTTGCGGTGATGTCCTGCAGCACGCCATCGCTGCCCACCTGGTACACGCGTTGGCGGACGTAGGCCTGTCCGCAACTGCCGGCTGCGAGCCGGACAGGCTCCGCGGTGTTCTCGTTTGGCAGTGCGCCGTCGGCACAGTCGAACGGCGCCGAGACAAGATAGGTGGTCGTGGAAGCATCTGCGCCTTCAAACGAGCGCACCCAGATATCGCCCAGGCGCCCGATGAAGTCCGGACGCTGGCCCATGCCGGCCACGGCCTTGAACCATGCCTTCTGGCGCACTTCACGCTCGCGCCAGCCGCGCGGCAGGTGGATGTCCTGCTCGGGCAATGCCACCAGCAGCGCCGCCAGATGCGGCGGCAGCGTGCCTTGGCAGGCGCCGATCATCAGATCGCCCTGCGGTGCCAGCCGACCGGCCAGATCGACAGGACAGCGCGCACCGAGCTGGCGCTCGGCGGCCTGGTCGGGTGCCAGCGGGATGATCGGTGGTGCGACGGGGGCTGGGGCTGACGGCGGGACTGGTGCCGGGGCCTGTGCGGTGTCGGGCACCTGTGCAGCGGCGGCAACGCGGGCCGGCACCTGCGTGGGAGCCGGTGGGGCTGCTACAGGGGCCGCTGCGACAGGAGGGGCCGGCGCAGCACTGGCGGAGGCGACATCGGGCGCAGGTGCTGTCGGTACTACCCCGGACGCTGATGCAATCGCGGGTTCGGCGGCAACGGCTTCCGGAGCGACGCCCGTTGTCGGTGCCGCCTGCGGTGCGGGTGCGGGTGCGGGTGCGGGTGCGGGTGGCATGGTCGGCTCCCCCGCAGGTGCAGGTGCAGCAACCACGGCTGGCGCCGGCTCGGGCGCGGCGACGGGTGCCGGTGCAGGAACAGCATCCATTGCGGTGTCAGCGGGCGTCTGCGGGTCCGCCGCGGCCACTACCGGTGCTGGCACAGCCTCCTCGACGGCGGGTGCCACCGGAGCGTCTGGCGCCTGTTGTGCGTGAGCAACGGCAGCGGCCAGTCCCAGCGGCAGCAACCACAATGCCGAAGCGCGACCACGCTGGGCCACGTTGGAATGCAGGAAAGTGTTTCGCATGTTGTGTCCTTACAAAGAGATCCATGTAGGCACCCGAGGGTGCTCGGTGTCGTGCGATGGGCCCGCCGGTCTCCGACCTGCAGGCGGTGCCCAGATTACAGCGATCGCGGGCGGTTCTGCTCCTGTTCGCGAGTAACCGAAGCAGCCTGTTCCTGGCGGGAAGAGGCTTCGGCCGCCAGCTGCTGACTGCTCTGCTCCAAAGGCAGCTGGGCGGCGGCCTCACGCTGCACCATCGAGCGCTGCATCGCCGGGTCCCCCATGGCGCCCTGCACCGCAAACAGTGCCATGCCATCGGTGCCCGCCACCACGTGGTCGATGCGGCTCATGCCGGCCTTCTGTGCGCTCAACGCCAAGGCTCCGGCCGTATTGTCCAGTTCCTGCTGGCTGCGCATGCCACTCTGCGGCCCCATCTGCTGCAGATGGCCGCGAGCGTCGCTGAACAGCCGGTTGCCGGCATGGGCCGGATCGGACATGTCGCGCGTGCGCTCAAGCAACTGTGCAGGTTCGCCCACTTCGCCGCGGGCAAGCCGGTCCATCACGTCCGGGGTCAGCTTCTGCTGCCACGCTTCGAAACGCTTGAGCCGGTCCTCCACCCCGTTGATGGCGCCATTGATGGCGTAGGTCGCCTCGCGCACGTCCTCGCGCGCCTGTTCCGGCACACGGTTCTGCCATTGCCACACGGCGATGCGCCCAGCGTGTTCGGGCTGCGACGCCAGCTCTGGCTGATTGACCAGGTCCAGATCCAGCGCACTGCCGGCACGCTCGTAGCTTTCCTTGCCGGTCAGCGGCAGATAACCGCGCCCGTGGTACTTGAGCGCATCACCGGGCGCGTCGTTGCCCATCCGGCCGCCATACATCAGCTCGGCCAGGTCATCCGGACGCCCTCGCAGGGCTTCCTGGCGCGCGGACTCCAGCGCCTCGGTGCCATTGCGCCACGCCGCTTCGACCGGGATCTGCGAGATGCCCCGGGTGTAGTTGAAGCTCTCGTTGAGCCGGCTCAGACCGCGCGACTCATGCCCTGCCTGCGCCATGAAATTGGCCAGTTCAAGGGGAGAATCGATGCCGGCGTTGGTCGCCTGCCGCAGCAGTTGCGACTCTCTATCGGTCGACACAGTGCAACTCCTGGATGTTCATCAGCGCGGATTCCTTTCCGCCGGTTGGAGCTTGGCTCATGGAAGCGACACCTCGGCGACACTGGACGGGTCGAAGTCCTCGAACCGCACCCTGCCCAGTTCCGCCACCGAGAAATCCCGGATGTTGGTCGCTTCGGTCTCGATATCCACGACCTTGCGTCTCACCCCATCCACCCAGCAGGACTTGTCCGCCGAGGCATAGCGGAACCGGTACGTGCTGCTCCAGCGCTCGCGGCTGCCGCCGTTGGTGATCACGCTGAAGGTGTCTTCCTCAACCATTGCATACGCAAAAGGGTCGCCAGCCAGGCCACCGCGGGTGGAACACGGCACCAGCTTGTCGTTGCGCGCGGCCAGCTGCCAGCGCCCGCGCCCGTCACCGCGCAGCAACAGCAGCACCCGGTTCGGTCCGTGCTGGCCGGGCACCAGCCCTTCCGGCGTCGGCTGATCGATGACCAGCAGCTGGTACTCGATGCCATCGCCGTTGAGCTCGCCCCTGACGGCTTCCAGCAGGTTCGCACCGGACGGAACGAATGCCAGGGCATCGTCCATGTGTGCGCCAAACCTGTCGTCCATCCCCTCCCACTCCTTCAATGTCGTCTTGCCGATGCCCGCCTCCCTGGCCGGTCGGAACGCGGTGTCCCGGCTCGCCCGCGCCTGCGCAGATGCGGATCATAGCCCCGCGCACGGCGTGGCCGCGATAGTGGCAAGCGTCACCCGTCGGACGGGCGGACAGAGTCCTCATTGGACGGAAAAGCTCCTGCAATCGGTGGCACTGGCGCGTCATTTTTATGGCGCGCGGGGAGCTTACCGCGAGGAGCTTTGCCGCGTCGAAGGTCGGGAGAAGCGAAAAGCGGAATTGATCACATAAAAACTGGGCTTAACGTGAATGGTGCCCTACCTGATGAACAGATCCGCGGTGCAGGCCGTGTTGGCGATCCTGCATTGATCCTGGGGCATCCGCTTCCACGCCGCCTTCGCGTTGCATTGCTGCATAGCGACAATGACCGCTCCCTGTTCGGACATGGCGGCGGCGACACTGGTGGTTTCAGTACCCAGCCCTGCGTGAGCGACCGCCACGCACTGCGCCTGGAACAGGGTCGCCAACGTGCATTCGCCCTTGCCGAATTCCCTGCACTCTTTCATGGACGCGCGCTTGGCCTTGCCGCGGGACCGCATCGAGTTGCTGATGAAAGTGTCACCGCGGGCATCCATGGCCACGCCGCGCACGGTCTGCGCCCAGTTGGGGCGATTGCTGTAGGGCGAGCCTGTGCTGCTCACGGGGATGGGCGCGCAACCCTGCACACCCTGGCCACCGATGGGATACATGCCCTGCGGGCAATTGCTTTCGGCCATTGCAGTAAAAGGCAGAGAGCCCGCAACCAGCAGCAGGCACGACAAGATAGCTTGGTGGATTCGCTTCATGGCTTCCCTGATTCCCGGCGGCTTGGCCTGTAGCCACGATCAGCGCAACTGCTGCGCGCACGTGGCCCCTTGAGTGGCGTAGTCACGGACGTAGCCATCCATCGTCAGCACTGTGATATCGCAGCGGTTGTTCACGTCACTGACGACATGCCCGTATACGTTCAACCCCTGAACGCGCTCGCCACGATGCAGGTACAAGGTGCGCGAACCATCGGCCCCATTCTCCACACGGTCCGGCGTGCCCCATGTCCGCACGAACTCCTGCTCGGTCTTGCCGATCCACATGTCCATCAGATTGTTGCGGCCCACGCGGTTGGCTGCGCGAAGCGACTCATCCAGAACGCGGCTGGTCTCCTTCTGGCCACGCGCCAGATTCGCTTCCAGACTGCGCTCAGCCCGGTCCATTTCGGCGTCGGTCGGCCGATAGGTGAATGCTGGGCGCGTGCCATCCTTCCACAGATTGCCCCATATGAAATTCGCAGGTGACTGGCCGACGTCACCAATGGGCAGGAAGCCGCGCTTCATCATTTCCGCCGGCACTTTCGCCCTGGGGTCAGGCCCGACGAGACAGGCAAACCGCACCAGTTGCACCTGCCAGGGCTCGACTGCCTCGCTGGCCGGATCGAATCTCTCCGGTGGAATATCCTCGATCGCACGGTCGCGCCATTGCACCAGACTCATCTGCATGGCCACGGTGTTACGCGCACAGTTCACCGAGTACTTCCTGATCAGCCGATTCGGCTTGATCGCGTTCTCGTAAACCGTATTGACCTGGATCTCGTATACCGGATCCGGGCCAGCGAGGGGCTCACCAGGCTTCGGCGGCTTCTTGCGGCGCAATTGCTTCAAGTACGCGTTCTGCTCTTCCTGCGTGGCCGTCTGCAGGAAAGCCATCAGGTCCGAGCGGCTGCTGAGCGTTTGCGCATCCACTACCCACGCTTCACGATTGGGCTTGTCGCCACCGGCGAAGATGACCCAGCTATCGGCGGCGTGTGCTGACGAAGCTAGCGCCAGACCGCTGACCAGCATCACTACACGGAAGGGACTTCGCATGATTCGTTCCTTCGAATGGCGTGAAGACTTATGCAACGCGGATAGTGCTTTCTAGCACAGCCTACCCTGTCACTTTGACTGATGTGATCACGAGATGTCTATGGCGAGAGATCTTGCGTTGACTGAGCCCTGTTCCTAAGCAGTCGCACCCGAGCAAGGGTCCGACGCAGCGTCGTGAGGATCAATCCCATACCGCCCTGCTGCAGCGCCTGGCTGGTCATGTCGACACTGCCCTCGGGATCCAACAGATACTTGTCGACCAGCGCACTGGTCCAGAATGCAGCGGACGCACGGATCACCAGATCGAGCGCGATCGAAATCATCGCCGCCAACACGGCCATCGAGAACATCGTACCGATGCATAGGACAGCCACTTAGGGGTCAACTGCGCGGCCTGTTCGAACAATAGGCACAAACACCCTCCCCAGCATTACCCAAAGCGCGTATCAATCACTATCTGAGAAGCAGACAGCGCAGGCATTACGGGCAATACGATTCAAAACCGCTTTGCGCTTCTAGAACTTACGGAAAATAGGCTCAGAGCAGTCAGCATAGAATACCTTGCACTTCTTTCCACTAGGATCCACGCAACCTTGTCTTGCCAAGGAAATAGCCCTCCCCTTCTTTGGAGCCTTCCCAACTGCGGACTTGGCACCTGGGCCATCAGAAGTCGGGATCAGCCATGCAACGCATTGATTTGAATAGGAGACAGTGACCTTGCAATCTATTGCCCCCCCCCCCCCACCACAACGCCTAACAGCCTCAGCGGCAGCCGCCTCCGCTGACGCCACTCCAGAAATCATTCCCACCTCAGCTGTGGCATCAGATGCCGCGATCGCCCCCCATGTAGTTATCCACTCCCCCGTCGGAGTCGGCGGAAGCAGCGGTAACTGATCTCCACCACCGCTGTTGCCGCCAGGAATCGGAGCACAGCCTTGAGCGCCCTGCCCACCTATCGGATAGAACCCCGGTGGACAGCTTCCGCCTTCAGCAAGTGCGGATATGGGAGCCATCAGCACTCCAAAGAAGAGCAGGAAAAAAGGCAGCTTCATTGTGTTCACCTTTTGCAACGATGTTCTATTCATTCAGTAGTTGCTGCGACATCACTCACCGAACCGGGGCGTTACCGAGCGATCCAGGTGTATGTATCGAACTACCCGTTCCTGGCGCGATCTTCGGCATCGCATGGCTTTGACTACTTACAGATTCTTCAGAGTTGGTTGGAGCCGTAGGCCTGTAACTACCCGGCGGCTGCCCATTAGGTCCGGGCGTAGCAGCCACCGGGCTACCGCCTATCTGCGAATATGCCATGAAGCCACCCAGCGTGCCCTGGAAGAACATCGCCGCCATTGGGGGCGCAGTCAGGATCAGCGTCGTGAGGATCAATCCCATACCGCCCTGCTGCAGCGCCTGGCTGGTCATGTCGACACTGCCCTCGGGATCCAACAGATACTTGTCGACCAGCGCACTGGTCCAGAACGCAGCAGACACACGGATCACCATATCGAGCGCGATCGAGATCATCGCCGCCAGCACGGCCATCGAGAACATCGTGCCGATGCCGTAGAACAGCCACTTCTGAAACAACTGCTTGGTCTGATCGAACAGCAGACACAGGATGAACAGCGGCCCTAGGCCGATGAACAGCGCCAAGGCAACCTCGTACAGCAGCAGCATCGAACCCGCCGTCACCGCCGGGCCACCGGTACCCAGGCCATCTGCCCACAAGGCACGATTCTTGTCGTCGCGCAGGTTGCCGTCATCGAGCACCTTGATCGCATTAATGCTCGGCAGGCCTACCTGCATCCAAGCAAGGCTCCTCCCGATCTGATCCTCCGGCAAATCATTCTTGCCGGTCACCACATAGGTGATCTCGTTCTTGACGTCCTTGATCAGGAAGTTCTTCAGGTTGCCACCGAACATCGCCATGCTGGTGGCAACACTGACGATCAACGCAGCACGCGCCATGTTGGTCACCAAAACCATCATCGAGTCGCAGCCGCGACCGGCGTCGATGCGGTCCCCTTGGATGAGCACTCACAGAGTCATCAGCGTCAGGGCAATGCCACCAACCCACGCCATCATGTTGCCCAGCAACTCGATGCCGAAATCGTCGATCCGCTTGCGCAGGTAAGACAGGATCGACCGGAAGAAGACGAAGTCCCCGATCGACTGGACCCGCACAGCGTTTCGAGATAAGCATCCAGCCAACGTACATGCATTGAGCCTGATAACGAACGTGGCACCGTTGAACAGACTTTAATAAAGTCAGCTCAACTTTCAGAACTTTCGAAAAACTGGCTCGGAACAATCAGCGTAAAAAACGGTGCACTTTTTGCCACTCGGATCCACGCACTTCTTCTGCGCTTCTGCAATCGCAATCCTCTTCTTCGGAGCACGGCCAACCGCAGATTGGGCTCCAGGTAAATCCGCAGAAGGAACTAACCATGCCACGCATTGGTTTGAATAGGATACCGTAACCTCGCAATCCTGTGCTCCACCACCAGCGCACCGCCGCATGGCTTCAGAAGCAGCAAGCTCTGCAGATCGCATATCTGAGACCATTCCCACTTGGGAAGTAGCAAGAGAGGTCGCTATCGCCCCCCAAGTGCTGATCCATTCGCCTGTGGGCCGAGGCGGCAAGGGTATCTGGTCACCTGATCCAGCAGCGCCCCCAGGAATTGGGGCGCAGCCGCTCGCGCCCTGCCCCCCGATTGGGTAGAAGCCCGGAGGGCAACTTCCGCCCTCTGCACGACCAAGGTTTGGAAGAAGGGCGCCAAGAACACCAAACGATGCCAACACAATGAACGGATACATGCGCATGATATGACGACTCTCCAATTTCTGCGGAAATGCATCCGCTTTCAGTCAACGGGTGGGCGCATTTCCAAGCGCTCCGGGAGTGTGGCTCGGGGCATCATGACTTGGCGCCACCTTCGGCATCGTCAACTGACTGCTCTCTGCGCGTCTCTCGGTACTCGTGGGATCAATAGGCTTGTAACTACCCGGCGGCTGCCCATTCGGCCCCGGCGCAGCAGCAACCGGGCTACCGCCTATCTGCGAATATGCCATGAAGCCACCCAGCGTGCCCTGGAAGAACATCGCCGCCATTGGGGGGGCAGTCAGGATAAGCGTCGTGAGGATCAACCCCATACCGCCCTGCTGGAGCGCTTGGCTGGTCATGTCGACACTGCCATTGGGATCCAGCAGGTACTTGTCGATCAGCGCACTGGTCCAGAACGCAGCAGACACGCGGATCACCATATCCAGCGCGATGGAGATCATCGCCGCCAGCACGGCCATCGAAAACATCGTGCCGATGCCATAGAACAGCCACTTCTGGAACAGCTGCTTGGTCTGGTCGAACAGAAGGCACAGGATGAACAATGGCCCTAGTCCGATGAACAATGCCAATGCCACCTCATACAACAGCAACATAGAGCCCGCCGTCACCGCCGGGCCACCGGTACCCAGGCCAACGGCCCACAATGCACGATTCTTGTCATCACGCAGATTGCCGTCATCGAGGACTTTGATTGCGTCGATGCTCGACAGACCCACCTGCATCCAAGCCAAGCTCTTGTCGATCTGGTCCTCAGGCGAATCATTCTTACCAGTCACCACATAGGTGATTTCGTTCTTGACATCCTTGATCAGGAAGTTCTTCAGGCTGCCACCGAACATCGCCATGCTGGTGGCAACACTGACGATCAGCGCTGCACGCGCCATGTTCGTCACCAGGACCATCATCGAGTCGCGACTGCGGCCGGTAACGATGCGGAAGCCTTGGATAAGCACCCACAGGGTCATCAGGGTCAAAGCAATGCCTCCGACCCACGCCATCATGTTGCCAAGCAACTCAATGCCGAAATCGTCGATCCGCTTGCGCAGGTAAGACAGGATCGACCGGAAGAAGACGAAGTCCCCGATCGACTGGACCCGCACGGCGTAACTCAGGAGCTCGTGAAGGCCGCCTGAAAAATCAAAGCTTGTGATCGATCGAATGTTCATTCCTGATGTTCCTGTCTGATTCCTTCACGCCGGGCGCCGTCACCCGGCAGGTGCATACACGCATTCCGGCTTCGATCACTTGATGCTCAGAGCCGCATTCAGTGCGACGGTCTTGACCAGATCACTGGCCAGGCCCTTCTTACCCTTCAATGCCTGCTGCGCCACGATCTTCTGGTTGGCCTCCATGACTTCGATGTATGCGTCGTAAGCCTTGATACGAGACTCGAAGTTCTGAATCGAAGCGTTCATTTCGTTGGCGGTGCGAAGCGAGTCATTTGCAACTGCATTCATGTCACCCAACCGACTGCTGCCGAACCGAAAATTGGCAATTTCATCGAGACTTTTCAGGAATGACGGCCCGGTCTTTTGCATGAAATCCACAGCATCGTTGTACTTTCGATTCTGCATCATGCGAATGTTCACGCAGATCTGGGTCTGCTGATGCTTCCAGTCTCCGGTGGAGTCGAAAACAAGGGAAGGCAGCATATCCTTCAACTGAGCCCCTGTCCCACATGTTTCTGCTACCAAATACTTTGACGCCACCGGCGTCAGAGGCGCAGCTTCCGGCAAGCCAAAACTGTTCATGATGCCCTGCACCTTTACCAGAGCCTCCCGGTACTCCTGAAGCGTCTGATTCCAGTCTTTGAGCCAGTTCGCGTTCTCCTTAATGAACTGCGTCTTCTCTTGGATCTTGGATGCGAGCGTGTTCGCCTGATTCAGGAAGTGCTGGGCCAGAGCTGGCCCGGTTTCCTGTACGGGGCCGAAGGCTCCTGCGTTGGCTGCAGAAAGCGCCAGAGAGACTCCCAACACCTTGGCCAACGGCTTGAGGAACTTGCGCGTACCAGCCTGATCTTTGACGTTATCCATCGAAAACTCCTGTTGTACTGTATGAAGCCCCACGTGCCTTCCCCGAAATCGGTTAGCTGTCAGGCAGCATCGGATTGAGCCCCTTTGCCCGAACCCTTTCGATTCTTGTAGAAATCTTCAAGCCACTGTTCCGGCGTCAACTCATCCACCGTCACTCGTGCGCGTACCGCAGCGGTCTGCAATACGCGATGCATGATGTCGATATTGTCGGTGGACGCCGAAATCACCGACAGAATGTCGTCCATCCCGCGCAGATTGAGCTGGCACACGCTGGACGCGTGCCCCTGCTTGACCAGGAAGCAGCGCGAGCGCTCATCCAAGGCGGTGACCACCTTGAACTCGGCCTCGGTCAGCTTCAGGCCGTCCATGTAATCGCTCTTGCTGGCATTGGGGTTGGGCAGCAGGATCAGCGTTGCGGTCTGTTCGATCAGCGCAGCGGAAATGTCGCTCTTCAGCGCATCTTCCGGACTCTGCGTCGCGAAGATGCCCAGGCCATTCTGCTTACGGATGGTCTTCTGCTTGTTCTTGGCGAATTCCTTCAGGCCACCCTCACCGTCCAGAATCTTCCAGAATTCGTCCATCACGTAGATCAATGGACGACCATCGATCAGCGACTCCAGGCGATGCAGCAGGTAGTTGATGACCGGCACGCGCACTTCAGGGTTGTCGATGATGTCGGTGTAGTCGAAACCGATGATGTTGGCCTTGCTCAGGTCTACGGTATCCACCGGGTTGTCGAACACCCAGCCCAGCGAGTTGCCCGAGGTCCAGCGGCGCATGCGCGCGTACAGGCCGTCGTCGCCCATGTTGGGCAGGCTCTTCTGGAAATTGGTCATGCTGCGCAGGTGCATCGGCGTGTCAAGCATGCTCTCCACCGCGCGGTAGATATCCTCTTCTTCGCGGGAGCTGTACTCGCGCTTGCCTGCCAGCACCTTGATCAGGTCGGCCAGGAACTGCACATTGCTTTCGTTGTTCTCGCACTGGAACGGATTGAAGCCGGTCGGCGCGCCGTTCTCCAGGGCCAGATAGTTGCCACCGCAAGCGCGCACGAAGATCTCCGCGCCGCGGTCCTTGTCGAAGAAGAAGATGGTCGGCGATGGCTCGTACTTCTGCACCTGACTGAGCAGGAAGTTGATCAGCGCGGTCTTACCGGTACCCGACTTACCAATCACCATGGTGTTGGCGATCGCTTTTTCACCCAGCGAGTTTTCCGACGGGTGGGTGGCATGGAAGTTGAAGTAGTACGGCTGGCCGTTGGTCGTCTGCAACGTGGTGACGCAGTCGCCCCAAGGATTGTTGTGCTGCTTGCCGGTGGCGAAGTTGTGCAGTGGCGACAGGCCGAGGAAGTTCAGCGAGCTGACGTTGGCCAGGCGGGTGCGGAAGCGCCAGTTGGCCGGAATCTGCGAGTAGAACGACGAGGTGACAGCCAAGTCTTCCTTGGTGGTCACGAAACCCGCATTGGACAGCTCGGCACGGGTGGTAGCCACGTTCTGGGACAGTTTGGCCTGACTGTCGCCATAGACCGCCATGATGAAGTGGTACTCGCCCAGTACGAAGTTGCCGGATGACAGATGGTCCATCGCCTGGTCGAGCTCGACGATCTGGCTGACGGCCTTGTCACCGGAGGAAATCATCATGCCTTTGGTGCGGTCGAGCACCTTCAGCGCGTCCTGGCGCCCCATCGGGCTGAACGAATGGGTGATGACGTACTCAAAATCCAGATACTTCAGTCCATTGAGGATGCCCGGGTAGGTGCCCTCGGCATACTCCTTGATGTTGAGGATGGCGCCGAAGTGATTGACGCCGTTGGGCGTGTTGATCACGAAGTCGCCGGTCTTGGCCGAGAACATGTGCCGGCTGACCGGCAGGTAATCCTTCACTGGTGCCGACAGCACCGGCACGGGCTCATCGATGCGATTGATCAAGTAGCCGAAGAGCTCCAGGGTCTCGGAGAACACCACGCCATTCTTGGCTTCGTACATGCCCAGGCGGTACGGCGCGTAGTCGCGGATGACGGCTTCGACGTTGCCAGCCAGTTCCATCAGCTTCTCGACGGCCTGTTCCTGCTCGGCGCGGAGCTTGTCGACGTTGGCCGACTTCTCCACGAAGCGCTTGCCGGCCACTACCGGCCGGTAGAGCATGGTCAGGTACAGCTCGTTCTGCATGATGCGCTGCGACGAAAGCATGCCCATGTACTGGTCGGACACGTCCTGGTTGAAGCGCTGCTTGTAGCTGCTCTTGCCCTTCAACGTGCGGCGACGGCGGATGTCATGCACCCAGAAGGCGACGTTGACGAAATCCGGCGCGCGCAGCGTCTGCAGCAATCGATTGAAGGTGTTGTGCCGATGTTCGAGCTCCCACTCCTCGCGCCCCACGAACGGCAACCCTTCCAGGTGCCAGGTCAACAGATAGTCGCCGCCCGTGGTCTTCACCACGTTCGGGGCTACATGCGAGGACAGAGGAATGAATTCGCTGATGGACGTATCTGGGCTGAACATACGACTGCTTCCAAAGGGTACTGCCGACGAAGATTCGGAGTGGGCCAGGTGGGCGTCTGACGCCCACCTGGTCCGATCCAGCCCTCAATCCATTCGGGCCGGTTTGTTGCGGTAATGATTCGGGTTGAACACCCACATTCCTTCGTGTTCCTGCACGTTGCGAACTCGAAGCTTGAACAGCAGCCTCAGGCCCAGCAGCCGGAAGATCATTTCGTCACGCTTGGCCATCTGACGCATGATGAAGATGGCCACCGGAATGGTCAGCAGGAACCAGAAGTTGGTATACATGCTCAGCAGCAACAACCCGCCCGCCACCATGAAAAATGGCAGGTAGGGAACGCCCAGAAACATCGCTGGGCGCGTGCAACCCCGGAACAGGACGTTCTTATGCACTGTAGTACTGGATGGCGTTCTGGATGTGGAGGGCCATGCCGCCAGCAGCGCCGCCGCCGCACTTGCCGTCGCTGCCATCACCCAGAAGCATGCGGGCGATCTGGCCTGCGGCACCGATCAGCACGCCACCGATCAGGATCGACGCGACGTCAGAGATGCGCTTGTGCGCGAACGCAATCTGGTAGCCGGCGAAGATGACCGCGATGGTCACTACGGCGATCGAGGCGATATTCAGCAGGCCATTGATGTTGTTGAAGAAGCCGCAGACCTTTTCGTCGGTGCCACCGAAATCGGTGGCGCCGGAGGCAAACACCTGCGGAGCAAACACGGCGCCAGCAAAGAAGGTGGCCATCAGCAGGGTCTTCAGCGTGCGCTGGGCCTGGACGAGGTCGAGATTGGATCGCTTCATGGATTGATTTCCTTGTTGATGGACTAACACAACTGAATCGACCAGCCGGGGGACTGGCCGTACCACGACTTCGTCAGAACACGAAGGCCGCATCCCCTGCGGGAATCTGTTGCACCGGCGCTGCCGCTGGCGCGTTGTATACGTTGCCGTTTCCCGCCACAGGTGCGTTCCGCTCGCTCCATGGGCGCAGCATGACCGGGGCATCGTCGCCGGCGACGGCTCCGGGAAGCTGCTGCGGCATGACAGGCCCACCCTGCCCCTGCCTGCCTTGCGGATTCTGCTGCGGAATCTGCTGCGGCGACTGCGGATAGCCGGCGCCTGCCGAGGCTTCCGGCTGCATCATTCGATCCACCGAGCCCAGCACAACGCGGGACAGCGCCTGATCAGCAAGATTGAGCAGACTGCTGCGCGCCATCGCACCGGTGGACGGATAGACGGTATAGGCACGTGCCGGATCGTTGGACGGCACATATACCGGAGTACTGGCCTGGGCGACGATGCGTGCCTGTGCCGGAGACGCCAGCTGCGGGTGATGCTCCACCTTGACGGTACGACGCTCACCACGATTGATCACGTCGATCGGCGCAACTCCATTGGAGGCAACCTGCTGTCCACGACGGATCGAGTCATACACTTTCTGCACATAACCGTGGCGGAAGCCGGTTTCGAAGTTGCCCGAGTAGTAGCAACTGAATGACTTGCCCCAATCCTTGCCCGAGCGCTTGTAGCACTCGGCAAGGATGCGGGAACCCGCCTGCAGGTTCGGACACTGCTGGAAGGCCTTTTCATACGAATCCAGACCGTATTTGGCCAGATTGTAGCGATTGACCTGGGCCAGACCGATGGAGAAGTTGTAACCCTTCTCCTCCAGCATGCGCACGGTGGCAAGCGCCTCGTCCAACGCCTTGGGCTGGCGCGCCAGCGCACCACCGACCACGCCGATGGCGTAGGGGTTGCTCGAGGATTCCACATTGATGACGTGCTGCATGACGTCCATCGAGACGGCCATCTCCGGGCACGCCATCATTTCAAGTCCTGGCAACATCGCTCAGCCCTCCTGTCCCTGGGCACGCCCAGGATTGAAATCGATACCGGTGATATAGCGCGAGCCTGCGTGCGCCTTGATATGCACGACGATGTCGATGGTCATCATCAGCAGACGCTTGATGACGTTGAATTCCAGACCCGAGCCTTCGGTCGATGCCTTCACCATCAGCGCCAGCTGGTCCCACGTCTGTTCCGGGCTGCCGGCATGGCAGCTGGTAATCGAGCCGGGGTGACCAGACGCGCAGTTACGGATGAAGTAGAACGCCTCATCGCCACGCAGCTCAGCGAGGATGATGCGCTCGGGCTTCATGCGCAGGCAGGCTTCCATGCAGCTCTTGGCCGTCACGTTGCTGGCACTCTGCCCGCCCTTGGAATAAAGCAGGTGCACGACATTGGGCTGCGTCAGAAACAGTTCGCGCGCATCTTCGATGGTGACCAAGCGCTCGCTGTCCGGAATATGGTTGACCAGCGCCTTCATGAAGGTTGTCTTGCCGCTGCCGGTGGCACCAGAGACGACGATGTTCTTGCGGTACATCACCGCACGCCTGAAGAACTCGGCGTACTCACGCTGCTGCCGCAGCTCCAGCAGTTCGCGATCCTGCTCGCTGAGGCTTCCATCCTGCTCAAGAATCTGGTTGAAGAAACCATCTTCGTGATACTGGGTAAGTGACTTGGTGTGTTTGGACGGCAGACGGATCGTGATTGATACCTTGCCGGCGTCGCAGGCTGGCGGAATCACGAACTGTGCGCGCTGCCCAGTCGGGAACGTCAGGGACACCACCGGATCGGCATCGGTGATGCGCTGACCAGTGTTGCTCTCGTTGACCACCGCGGTGCAGAACTGCCGGGCCCGCTCGAACGTCAGGCCCGGCACATCCACATGCTGCCACCCTGCTCTCGTCTCCAGGTACAGCTCGCCCGGACGGTTGATGCAGATTTCCGTCACGTCAGGCGAAGTCATGTACTCGGCGATGCCCAGCACTTCGTACTGATAGCGCAGGAAATCGCTGGAAACGAGGGCGAGGGGCGACACTTCGGCGTCCATGATCGTTCTGGTTTACCGGCGTGGGTTCAGCACGCTGGTGAAATCAACGTCCTTTGCGACGTAGACATTCACGATCGTGCCCTGGTTGATGGTGACAGTCGGCGGACGACGACCTTCGCTAAGGGCCTCATTGGCCAGACGCTCCATGGTGCGCGCGGTAGCGCTCTCATAGGGCGAGCGGACAGCGAACCCATTGCTGGCGACGGTGGTCGACTCCGGACCATGCTCTGCGGCGGCGTACTTGAACGCATCCGCAATCAGGCTGATCATCAGCGCCGAACCGATGCGGCTGGCCCAGTGAGCGCTGTACTGGCCCGGGTGACCGGCGCCACCCAACTGGTCCACGCCAGGGCTCGACATGGCAACGTCGATGCCATTCGGGGTGGTGATGCGATCCCAGATGACTTCAACGCGCTTGCCAGTGGGGCCGCCACCGTATGCACCGTAGATCTTCGAGCCCTTCGGCAGCAGCAGGTTGCGGCCATTGATCGAATATACCGGCTCGGTCACCAAGCAGGACGTGTAGCCTGCAATATCGGTGATGATGCGGGTTTCCAAGACGCAGCGCAGATAGGTGCCGCGCACCAACAAGGCATCCGGACTGCGGATGAAGCTGGCGTTCGATACATCTTCCACGTCTGGACCGCGACGCACCTTCGCCGGCTGAGCAGACTGCCCCCCCAGGAATTGGGCCTGAGCCTGCAGGGCCCGGGCGTACTCGTCTGACTCACTTGGTGCGCCGGACTGCTGATCGCCACCTCCCACGAAACCGCCGCCGGCAGAACCCATGCGGCGCTCGGCCAGCGTCGGACCACGCGGCTCTGCCCGCTCGCTCATATCCAATGAAGCCGGGGCACGCGTCGGTCCCACCGGCTCCTCGGGCAGCAACGGGAGCGGCTGGGCCACCGGAATCGGTGCCGTGGCCGGATTGTCTGCTCCCACGTTGGGCAGGGTCGGAGTAGTGGCACGCGCTACTTCCGGAACCTTGGAACCGGAATCCTTGTCTTCCTGCCCCTTGCGGAACAGCAGGAAGCCCATGGCCACCACCAATAGCAGGATGCCGCCAAGGAAGAGCAGCGCCTTGCGATTCAGGCGTTGTTCCTCAGCCGAGCGCAACTGAGGGGCGCCGGCATCCAAGTCGGGTGCAGGGCCAGCCTGAGTGTTGCCGAAATAGGGATTGGACGACGCCTCGGGCGCAGCGCCAGAAGCGCTGCCGTACGGGCTCTGGCTCTCGTCGCGCCCGTTGTTCGGCTCGTTTCCGGGAGTGTTCTGCTGGCTCATTTCTTCACGTTCCTTCGCAGACCAACGACGAAATCGCCGTGGCGGATGACCAGGTACGGGTAGGTCCCGTGGACGATCAGGGTGTTTCCTTCGACGGTGGTGTTGACCACGAAGTCCTCTCCGTATTCCTTCTCGCGACCGAACACGGCCGGGAAGATGCCCGTCTTGTATTCAGGTGAGTTCGGCAATTTCAGATAGGTGAAGCGACCATCGTCGTAGGCATTGACCGGAATCAGCCACCCCATCTTCTTCGCCTTGCTGGTCGAATAGGAGTAGTTGAAGTTGTACTGGCGATCCTTGGCCAACTCCGTGCTCAACAGCGGCTGTGCCTCTTCCTCCACGGCCTCCTGGGCAACACCGAACACGGTGTCGTTCGGGTAGCTGAAGGCGATCTTGTACTGGACGCCGGCACGACGGGCCTGCTCGAGCTGGCGCCAATCGGTCGCCACCACCTTCAGTTCGAAGATGTACGAATGGGTCTCGGTGCGCACCATCATGTTGGTGTCGACGTCGACGTTTTTCGGCTTGATGTAGAACACGTTCTCGCGACGGGTCAGCTCCCAGCCGCTGCTGAAACCGGTGCTGTAGTCGAGGATTTTCTCGTTCGGGCTCAGTTCGATCTGGGTGGTAAGACCCAGACCGGTGCGAACCGGATAGATGCGATCCTTCTCATACTCGTAATGGTCTACCGCCTGTGCCATCGCCGCGGTGGAAAACACCAGCGACAGCAACGACAGCAGCGCCAATGCGCTTCCCCTGACTTTTCGACTACTCATCGGTTGCTTGCTCCATCAGCATTTCCGGTGGAATTGTTCTGTGCCGGCGGCATGGCCTGCCCCTGCTGCATCGGCTGGCCCTGCATCGGCTGGCCTTGCATCGGCTGGCCTTGCATCGGCTGCCCCTGCTCATTGACTGGTACTGCCACAGGTTGGCCCGTTGCAGGATCAATCATGGTTGCCGCGGCAGGGTTGTTCGGATCATAGATGCCCTGTGCCTGCTGCGCGGCCTGCTGCGCCTGCGCCTGCATCGCGCCATCGTCCGGCACTGGTACGCCACGTGCGTAATCGTTGTCGACGCGGTACTCGGTGACCTGGAAGGCGAGCGGGTTGAGTACGCGATCCTGCTCGGACAGCGCGAGGTTCTGGTTGTACTCGAAGCGCATCGTCACCAACTGGTTGTCCAGATAGGTAGCCGCGCCACTACGCTTGTCGAGCAGGCTGCGCTGGATGCGCACCGAAGCGCCGCGGAAACTGCCGTTTGCCTCAGTACCCAAGGGGGTGATGCTGAGGATCTTGACACGGATCGCTTTCTCGCGACCGTACATCACAAACGGGTTCTGCGGGTTGTTGCCGGCATAGCGCTGACGCATGCTCTGGGCGACAGGACCGCTGGACATCACAAACACCAGCTCCCAGTCGCGCAGGCCCATCACCGCCGAGTCATACGACTCACGCGCCAGCACATACTGGGCGACGTTGCTGCGATTGACCGCTTCGTTGGTGGTGATCGTCTCACCCTGGAACGTGCCACGCAGCCGCGCAACCGTCGCCGTGCCCGTATAGGCATCGGCCATCACCAGGAACGGCACCTTCTCCTTCAACGGCAGCATGTAGTAGTAGCCACCGGCCAGCGCCAGCGACATCAGCAACGAACCGGTGGCGACCCACCAGGCGCGACGCTCGCTGCGCCGGGCCATGTCGGCCACGGTGATCTCGTAGCTGACCGCCTTGGCGACCGACTGCTCGACCTTGGGACTGTTGCCTGCATCCTTCTTGCGGAACATGGGTTCTTCCGTACTGCTGAAACATCAATGGGCGCGACGCCCCTGCGCCAGGCGCGGGGTGCGGCACGTTCGATGATTTCGACGCGGTCTCAGCTGCCGCTGCTGGCTTCAGGATCCTGGGCCGACGCGGTTGGCGTCGATCCAGCGCTCTGCACGACGATCTGGTTGCCGACGATGGAAACGGAAACGCCCTGCGCCGCGTAGGCCGCCGTGAGATCGATCACGGCCTGCTGTGCGTTGGTGGTATCGATCTCCGACACCGCGCCATACAGGGTGAAATCCGAACTGAGGCGATAGTCCAGCGTGCGGCCGGAATCCTTGGCCCAGCGCTCGAGCATGGCCTTCAGCGTGCGATCCATTGGCGACGCCTGATAGACGTAGCTGGAGTACAGCGGAATCTCGGTCGGAGCCGTCGCGAAACGGTTGACCGGCTTCCAGCGCCCTCCGAAGTCGGGTGCGGGCTTGGTAGCACAACCTGCCACCATCAACGCCGCCACTGCGGCGATGGACATTTTTGCAATAAACGCCTGATTCATACGGGCTTCACTTTGACGTACGAAAAAGCAGTCCCGATGTTGGTCCCTTGGTCGTCCGGCACTGCGCGATGCACGCCGGAAACGTAACGAATGCACTGCTCAACAGCACATGGGCACGGTTCCCCTGCAGCTCGAAAGCTGCCAACCAAGTCGCGTGAAGCAACCTCATCCGAGGCCCCTTTCACGCACCCTCACCAACGTCGGAACCATCCCTGTTCCCATGGCTGAAACTCCTGGCCACTCTGAAAGCATGACGAATCACACAGATTCGCAAGCCACGCATAGAGTCGCACAACTACGCGTCAATTCGATGTCAGACAAATCTGAATTTTGACCAACGTATGGCGCTTCTTTGACGCGCTTCACTAATTCACTTCCATGAATGCGTGCATCCGTCACACTTTCAAGTCTGCAACTTAGACATCAAGCATCGGCACGTCAACCTTTGGCAGTAGTCGTGACGTGAAATAGCGGTCCTTGTAATAGCGAATCTTGTCGCATTTGACGGGATGCGGAATGCCTTCGTACAGGAAGACCTCCTTGTCCGGCCCCATCGCCTTGAGCTCCTGCGGCAGCATCAGCGCGCGGCGCTCCTCGGTGAAGCTATGGGTCTTTTCGCGCGCGTGGGTGACGTTCTTCTTGCGGATGGTGGTGTAGCCCAGCATGTCCGAATAGTCGTTGGCATCCTGCTGTTCGCGCGGGGCGTACAGGATCTGCAGCGCATGGTTGGTGATGATCGTGCGCGAGACTTCACGGCCATAGGTGGCATCAAGCTGCGACATGCTCTGGATGATCGGCAGCAGGCGCACGTTGTAACCGGCCATGTAGGACACCGCCGAAGCGATGATTTCGACCTTGCCGATCGAGGTGAATTCGTCCATCAACAGCAGGCACTGGTACTTCAGGTCCGGATTGGACTTGGGCAGTTCCTTGGTATTGAGGTTGATCAGCTGGCTGAAGAACAGGTTGATGATCAATCGGCTTTCGGCCAGCTTGTTGGGCTGGATGCCGATGTAGATGGTCATCTTCTTCTTGCGCACGTCGGTGAGCAGGAAGTCGTTGGTGCTGGTGGCCTTGTCCAGCACCGGATTGATCCAGGGATTCAACGGTTCCTTGAAGGTGCCCAGGATCGAGGCGAAGGTCTCGTCGGCCTGGGACAGCATGTTGGCGAACGCCGAGCGCGCGTTGCTGCTCAGGAATGGACGCTCGGACAGGCTCTTCAGGAACTTCTTCAGATCGCTGCCATCGCCGGAGGACAGGCGGTAGACCGCGCCCAGGGTTGGCGTGCCCTGCCCGCCCGGGAAACCGCTGCTGCGCTCGTCATCCCAGTTCTCGAACAGATACAGGGTGAAGGCGATGAAGGCATTGCGCGCCTGGCTGATCCAGAACTTCTGGTCTTCCGAACCGTCGGGATAGAGCATCGCACCGATGCTCATCAGGTCCGAGACGCGGAACGCCGGGTCATCGGAGACGTAGCTGAGCGGGTTCCAGCGATGGGTGCGGCGGTCTTCGGCGAAGGGGTTGAACAGGTAGATCTCCTGGCCCTGGCTGGCGCGCCAACCACTGGTCAGGTCGAAGTTCTCCTGTTTGATGTCCAGCACCACCAGTGATTCGCCGTACTCCAGCAGGTTCGGGATGACCACGCCGACGCCCTTGCCCGAACGGGTCGGGGCGGCCAGAATGACGAATTGCTGGCCGTCCAGCCGCACCAGCTTGCCGCCATGGCTGCCGACCACGATGCTCTGGCCGCTCTTCTTGAACATGCCATGCTTGGCCAGATCGGCGCTGGTGGCAAAGCGCGCGTCACCGTGCAGCGAGCGCTTGTCCTTCTTCAACAGCAAGACCAGGCCGACGACGGCCAGCACCAGCAGCGGCAGGCCAAAGCCGAGGTAACCGGCCCATTTGATCTTGCCCACGAACGGGGCAACCTGCGGCTGGCCGATGGCGTGGAAATACTGGTAATAGGTATTCCAGGTGAGCAGCTTGGTATCCAGACCAAGCAGCAGCAGCGTCAGGTAACCGGAAAGCACGAACCCGAGCAGCAGGGTCGCCAGCGTGATGATGGCGATGAGCAGATACTTCTTACTGGACAACACCCGAATCCTCCATGATGCGCCCCATGGGCGCGACGGCTTAGCGGCGGCGTCGCTGCGACGCCTTCTTCCGCAGGTTGACTTCATTCTCCAGCCCGGGCTCCACGCCCTCTTCCCGCACCAGTTCCTCAAGGTACCGGCGCGCATCGGCCAACGACATCAGGTCGGTCAGACGCTCCCCATCGTCGACGATGACCGCATGGCCGACCACATCGCCGGGAGCGTACACCGGCTCGTGGGTCACCGCTACCAGACGGAAGCGGCCGCGTAGTTCCAGCTGATGGGTGTATTCCTGCATGTCTCATCTCCCTGATGGAATCCAGATGCCATTCCTGCAGCGTCCGATGATGCCTGCACGGCCGTGGTGGCGGCATGCACACGACCCGTACGACAATACACGCTCGGGACGGAGAGATCGCGATGGACTGGGTGGCACGCGCACGCACGCTGGCGATGGAGGCCCATGCCGGCCAGGTCGACAAGGCAGGACAGCCCTACATCGGCCACGTCGGCCGGGTGGCCGCTGCCGTGCGTGGCGATGATGACGCCGAGGTGGTGGCCTGGCTGCATGATGTGCTTGAGGACTGCCCTGCCTTCGCTGAGCGGGTGCAGGCCTTCCCAGACCCGTTGCAGCACGCGGTGCGGTTGCTCAGCAGGACGTCTGCGACGGATGCAGCCACGTACTACGCGCGGATAGCGGCAGATCCGCTGGCGCTGAAGGTCAAACTGGCCGATATCGCCGACAACGCCGATGAAACGCGTTTGGCGTCACTGGATGCTGCCACCGCCGAGCGCCTGCGCGACAAATACCGACAGGCGCTGGCGGCGCTTGGCCAGCAGGCCACGCAGGCAGCACCACCCATCGAACACTGATTTACCCCCAGCCTGGCTGATGCCTGCTGCGGTGCAGCAGTACAATATGGCGCTTCCCCGCCCCTTTGCGCCCCCGCATGAGCCCCAATTCCCCTCTGGCCGCTCGGCTGACGCCGCGCCAGCGCACCCTGATCATCCTCGCCCTGTCATTGGGCGGCTTCGCCATCGGCACCAGTGAATTCGCCAGCATGGGCCTGATGCTGGAGATCAGCCGCGGCCTTTCGATCAGCGAAACACAGGTCGGCCACCTGATCAGCGCTTACGCCATCGGCGTGGTGGTGGGTGCACCGATCCTGGCCTTCGTCGGCGCCAGCTTCCCGCGCCGCAAGCTGCTGCTGGCGCTGATGGGCTTCTACGCCATCGGCAATCTGGCCAGCGCGTTGGCACCGAACTACGGCACGATGCTGGTGGCACGCTTCGTCGCTGGCCTGCCGCATGGCGCCTACTTCGGCGTGGCGATGCTGGTGGCGGCCGCGATCAGCCCGGCCGGCCAGCGCGGGCAAGCAATGTCGCGCGTGCTGCTCGGCCTGTCCGTGGCGATCCTGATCGGCAATCCGCTGACCACCTGGCTGGGCCAGCAGCTGAGCTGGCGCACCGCCTTCGCCCTGGTCAGCGTGCTGGCCATCGCCACGGTGGCGATGATCGCGCGCTTCCTGCTGCCCGACCCCGATGAGGTGCGGACCTCGCCGATGCGCGAGCTGCGCGCGTTCAACACCACCCAGGTGTGGCTGGCGCTGTCGATCGGCGCGGTGGGCTTTGCCGGCATGTTCTGCGTGTTCACCTACCTGGCGCCGACCCTGGTGCAGGTGACCGGCGTGGCCGAATCGTGGATGCCGCTGGCGGTGGGCGTGTTCGGCATCGGCGCGATCATCGGCAACATCGCCGGCGGCTGGCTGGTCGACAAGTTCCACTTCAAGGCGGCCTCCGTGGTGCTGGTGTGGTCGATCGTGATGCTGCTGCTGTACCCGCTGGCTGCCGAATCGGTGTGGACCATCGGCCCGATGATCATCACCGTGGGCACGATGGGCGCCCTGGCTGCGGTGCTGCAGACCCGCCTGATGGACGTGGCCGGTGAAGCGCAGACCCTGGCCGCCGCCTCCAACCATGCGGCCTTCAACACCGCCAATGCGCTCGGCCCGTGGCTGGGCGGCATGGCGATCAGTGCAGGCCTCAGCCCGGCCACCACCGGTTACGTGGGTGCGGCGACTGCGGTCGGCGGCCTGCTGCTGTGGTGCGTGTCGGTGATGCTGGAGAAGAACCGCAAGGCCGCTGTCGCCGGCAGCCGCTGAAGGCCCAGCTTCTCAACGCTTCGATGATGCCGCACCATCTGCGCAGATCGGCCGCAACTGGCGGCCGAGGGTCATGCTCAAGGATGCTCCGTGGCAGTCACTCCCCATAGACGCGACAAGCTGCTCGATGACCTGCTGTCGCTGGGCCGCAACTGGGCGTTGGCCATCGCCATCGCCGGTGCCGGCGCGGCGGTGCACTACAGCGAATCGGTCTACGAGGCTGGGCTCTGGCGTGGGCTGCTGCCAACGCTGTGTTTCCTCGTCAGCGTGGTCTGGATCGTGCTGAGCATCATCCGCTTCGATCTGACGCTGCAACAGCATTTCGAACGCAAGCGCTCACGCTGGCTCAGCCGCCTGCTGTATGTGGTGCTGCTGGGTGCTGGCATCACCGCGGTGTTCTTCGTGATGGAACTGGCCGGGAACAACCATATCGCCAAGATGTGCGACTCCGTGGCGAACGAGCCTGGCAGTCGCATCCATCGCTCGGAGGAGTGCCAGCGGCTGTTCAAGCACCGCGCCGAATACCGGCGTCGCCTGGAAGCGGCGGACGGCGAGTTCGACTGAGGCGACCGCGCTGCGCGCGCGGTAACCACGTTGCAGGCTGACAAACACGCGGCGTAGATCCGCCTTGCTGCAGAGTTGCGCACGCCAGCTCCCCACGCGCGACACAACCCTCATGCACCGCCAGATTTCCCCCACCTGCCACGATGCGATTGCCCTGCGGGCCGGCGCGCTGGGCAGCGTGCTGGGCGTGGCGCTGTTCAAGGCCTTTGCGTTGTCCACCGCAGCGGCCGGCTCGATGATGACGGTCGGGCTGTGGCTGCTGGGATGTGTGCTGCTGGCGGCCTGGGCGCTGGCGGCCTGCCTGACCTGCCTGGCCCTGAGTCGGCGCGTGTTCGTGTTGATGCTCGCGCTGTCGACGGTGTTCCTGATCTGCATTGCCTGACCGGCAGTCGGCAGCTTCCGAGCATTCCCACACTTGTTATTCAATAACAAGTGCTGCCAGTCGGATTGCGCGTGTGCCGGGTCACGGATTGAATTCGATGACCAGACCTGCCCCTTCCCGAGACCCCCATGCGCCTCCTGCAGCCCCTGTTCCGCTCCGCCCTCGGTGTTCTTGCACTCGCCTCGATCAGCGCCTGTGCCACCTATGATGACTCCGCCATGCATGCCGCCTGCCAGGAGTCGCCGCATGTGAAGGACCTGCCGCCGGAGGTTGCCGCCCGCGAAAGCCGATGCAGCAAGAGCGTCGAGGTCTGGTCGAGCGAGCGCAAAGGCAGCGACCAGCCGCTGGACCTGAGCGGGAAGAAGAAGGACCTCTGAAAGAGGGCGGCGCAGCCCTGTGCGGGCTGCGCCGGAACTCAGGCAATCGCTTCCCTGCCAACGGGGCACCCCCATTGCCGTACGGCCTGCGCCAGTCCCGTCGCATCGGCGCCATCACTGGCCCAGGCGACAATGCCGTCCGGACGAACCAGCAGCGCGGACAGGCCCAGCGAATCCACAGCCGGCTGCGCGATGGACAGGATGCGGTCTCGTTCGCCATCAACCGCCGCGGACAACGAGGCAGCAGCATCGAACACCAGCAGCACCGCCTGCCCTGCCCGCAGCAGCTCTCCCATGCGACGACCATCGGCCAGCAGGAAATCCGGTGTGCTGCGGCCGACCAGCGGATGGGCCTGACCCAGATCCAGCTGCTGGCCCACGCCCCATACGCGCTCGGCAAGATACGTGGCGCCATCACGTGTTTCTGCCAGATCGGCCACGATGGCAGCCAATGCGCGAGAGCCCACGCCCGGGCGCATCAGTGCGACCTGCGCGCGCGACCACTCCAGCACGCGGGCGCCGATCGGATGGCGTTCGGCCTGATAGGTATCCAACAGCGCTTCATCTGCGTCGCCGCGCACGACGGTGGCGAGCTTCCAGCCAAGATTCATCGCATCTCCCAGGCCCAGGTTCAGCCCCTGCCCGCCCAGCGGTGAATGCACATGCGAGGCATCGCCGGCCAACAGCACGCGGCCACGACGATAGGCGGTGGCCTGCCGTGCGCCGTCGGTCCAGGTGGTGGCCAGGTGCAGTATGGTGATCGTTGCGTCGCGGCCGGAGATACGGCGCAGCAGCGCCTGTGCCGTATCGCGGTCGAGTGGCTTGCGATGGCCGGCGCCGCCGTCGAAATCAGCCAGGGCGATGGTGCCCGGCGGATTGAAATTGCACATGCCCTGCGCGGTGGTGTGACGCCCCGGGATGAGTACCGTCGGATCTTCCAGCTCAACGCTGAGCGAGTGGCCGGTGAACTCCGGATCGGTGCCGGCGAAGGCAAAGCCGCACTGCTTGCGCACGGTGCTGCGGCCACCATCGCAGCCGACCAGCCAGCGCCCGCGGAAGGATTGCCCGCCTGCCTCGACCTGGACCTCATCGGTACCCGAGCGCACGTCCTGCACGCCCGCACCACGCAGGATCAGCACGCCCAGCGCCTGTGCGCGCTCGGCCAGCACGGCCTCCAGCGCCTGCAGCTCCACCGCCATCTGCGTGCCGACCGGGGTGGGCAGGCGCCAAGGCCAGCGACCGCTGTCGACGTTGTCCAGCGCGAACGGGATACCGGCGAAGTGCCCACCCAGCCTGCGCGGCTGCGACAACCAATGTGCGGTGCCCGGCGGCGGCGGGCCTTTCTCCGGCTTCAGCACTTGGCCGGCAGCCACGGCATCCAGCAGGCCGCGCCGGTCGAGTGCCTCCAGTGTGGGGGCATTCAATCCACGCAGGCCGAACGGCAGGCGCTTCAGCGGCGACTCCGGCGAGGCCGCCTGCTCCAGCACCAGCACCGAGCATCCCGCCTGGCCCAGTTCGCAGGCCAGCAACAGCCCAACCGGGCCAGCCCCGGCAATGACGACGTCGTACCGCATTGGAAATCCTCGTGAGCACCGGGTCGGCGCTCTGGCGGTGACAATGTTACACTCGGTGTACTTTTCCACAAGTGAACCACCCATGACCCCGCCGCCCGGCCGCCGTGAACAACGTAGAGCCGAGACCCGACAGGCGATTTCCGACGTCGCCACCCGGCTGATCATCGAGCGCGGCTTCGAGGCAGTGTCGATGAGCGAGATCGCCGACGCCGCCGGGGTGTCGCGCAAGACGGTGTTCAACTACTTCGCCAGCAAGGAACAGCTGGTGTTCGACCGCGATGAGGAAGCGCGACAGCTGCTGCGTGACGGCATGGCCGCGCGCGCATCCATGACGCCGCTGGCCGCCTTCCAGGCGCTGGTGCGGGAACTGCTGGACACCGGCCATCCGTTGCTGCGGATCAATGCCGGTGCAGCGTCGTTCTGGAAAACCGTGGCGCAGAGCGCGGTATTGGTGGCCCATGCGCGGCAGCTGCAGGCGCTGCTGACCGATGACCTGGCACAGTTGATGGCTGAGTCTGCGGGGCGACCCGTCGAGGATGCCGACGCGCGACTGGGTGCATCGATGCTGATGGCGTCGATGGTGACCGCCTACGAACAGGGACTGCGCGTGCTGTCGGACGGCGGCGATCCGCGGCAGGCGATGGTGCCGCTGATCGTGCGCGGCGCCACGGGGACGCTGGTGGCACTGGCCGGTACGCCCTATACGGACCCGTCCTCGTGTCCATAGCGCAATCGGGGGATGGGTACCGGGTCGTCGCAAATGCTAATCTTTCTCATTTGCAGCCACATCGACAACGCCCATGCCCCACCTCCTGCCCCGCCAGAGCATTCTGTGCCTCACCACGACACTGGCCTTCGCTGCTACAGGCTATGCCGCCGACGCTCCGTCGAGGAGCGTGCAGGAGCTGGACAAGGTGGAGGTGCGCGGGCGCGCTCAGACGCTGTACCGGGTAGATGATGCCGCTGTCGGCACCCGTACCGATACCCCGCTGGAACTCGTGCCGCAGTCCATCCAGGTGCTGCCGCGCGAGCTGATCGACGACCAGGCCGCACGCCAGGTGACCGATCTCTATCGCAGCATCAGCGGCATCAGCTACTTCAGCTATGCCGGGGTGACCCTGCGTGGGTTCCGTCAGGAGAACGTGCTGTATGACGGCCTCCGCGGCGATCCCTATGCGGGCTTCTCGGTACCGCAGTTGTTCAACATCGAGCGGGTGGAGGTGCTGAAGGGGCCGGCCGGCGCGTTGTACGGCGGTGGCGACGCTGGCGGCGTCATCAACTACGTGACCCGCAAGCCGAAGGCCACTGCCGAACGCCGCGTTGAACTGCAGGTGGGGAACAGGGATTTCCGCGCCGGCTCGATCGAAGGTACCGGGCCGTTGAACGCAGCCGGCACGGTGCGCTACCGCGCCGGCCTGTATAGCGACAACGAGCAGGGCGTGCGCTGGAACACCGACAGTGAAAGCGTGATCGGCGATGCCTCGCTGGCCTTCGATGTGGGCGACACCGGCGAGCTGGTGCTGCAGTTCACCGACATTGCCCAGAATCTGGGCGGCAACCGCCTGCGCGGTGTGCCGGTCGACGACAAGGGCAATTTCCTGACCGACCGCCGCTGGAACCACAACGAGGACAGCGATTTCCTGGACATGCGGGCCAAGGTTGCGCTGGCGCAGTACCGCTTCGCGCCGCGCGACGACCTGGACGTGGACGTCGCCGCACGCTGGTTCAGCAACAACGAGCACCAGATGTATCACGAGCCGATGGGCCTGATCGACCGCGACCGCGATGGCGTGGCCGAATGGATGACCCGCCAGCTGCGCAACCAGATCCGCGACAACGAGGCGTTCACCGCCAACGCCAACGCGGTGTGGCGGGCAAGCACCGGTGCGATCGAACACAAGGTGCTGTTCGGCGCGGACGTATACCAGCTGGATGCGGAATTCACCGCGCAGACGGCCAACAGCGCCGACCTCGCCCGCGGCGCCGGCCCGGTGCGCGGCATCGATCTGTTCAACCCGGTGTACGGCGCCAGTACCTGGCACGACTACAACCTGTCTGCGCTGCCCTGGCGCAGCACCAGCACACGCAGCAAGCGCTATGGCGGGTATCTGCAGGATGAGCTTGCCTTGACCCCGCGCTGGCACGTGCTGGCCGGCCTGCGCTGGGATGGGTTCAAGGATGACGACCGCATCGCCGGTAGCAGCGTGGACGGCAACGACATCAGCTGGCGGCTGGGTAGTACCTTCACCGTGCGCGATGGTCTGAACCTGTATGCCAACGTGGCCAGCGGCTTCGTACCGCAGTCAGCAGCAAACCAGAACTCCGCGGCAGGTGGACCGTTCGATGCAGAGCGCAGCAGGCAATGGGAAGTGGGCATGAAATCGCTGCTGGCCGAACGCGTGAGCCTGAACCTGGCGGCCTACCGCATCGACCGCAGCAACATCGTGCAGGCCACTGGCGAGGTCATCAATGGCGTGAACCAGCTGGCGGCGTTGGGCCTGGTGCGCAGCACCGGCATGGAACTGGATCTTCTGGCCGACGTGACCGAGCGCTGGGTGCTGAACCTGACCTACGCCTACAACGATGCGCGGGTGAAAGACGCGGGGCCCAACGGCATCACCAATGCCTCTGGCGACCGCTTCGCCAATGCACCGCGCAACAAGCTGGGCCTGTGGACACGCTACGATCTGCCCGCGATCCGTTCGGCCGTCGGCTTTGGTGCCGACTACGTGGATGAGCGCATCAGCCTGGATGGCCAACGGGTGAAGCCCTACACGGTGTTCGATATGAGCTGGAAAACCACGTGGAAGCAGTGGCAGTTCCAGGCCAACATCAAGAACCTGTTCGACAAGGTGTACGCGGCCAGCGGCTTCATCGAGCGCAACGGCCATTTCCCGGGCGAGCCGCGCCGGGTGTATGTGCAGGCTGGCTACAGCTTCTAGTTCTAGGCCAGCGCCTTTGAGCAACGCGCCAGGGAGGTGCAATGGCCACCTCCCCGGCCGGCATCAGCCCGAGCAGGACACCAGCATCGAACGCGTGGCCATCTGGGTGGAGGTAAACCCGTTCTTGTTGCCCACCGCGATGGCATTGCCCTCATCGCCATCCTTGCTGAAGACCACGTAGCCACCTGGGCACATCTGCCCGGCCTTCTCATAGCAACCGCTCCAGGAACTGGAGCCGCTGCAGTCGATGGAAACTCCACGGCGGCCGTCGGGGCTGACGGTCATCTTGGCGGTGGTGCAACCGCTCAGCGCGGCGAGGAACAGCAGCGGAACAAACAACTTCATGGTGACTCCAGGGATGGGAACTGCGAAGGGCGCCAAGGCTGGAGCGCCTGGATTGCCTGAACCTTGCGCCTGCCTCTCGGCTTCACCTCATCCTCCTGGCCTTCCGGCAGATGCGCAGGAACGCCATGTTCACGCAATGTTCCTGTAATACGGTGCCGGCGCGTGCCGAACCGCCCTCTGTGGCCCCTCCCTGCCCCAAGCCCTGCTGATGCACATCCTGCTGATCGAAGACGAAGCCGAACTGGCCGCCACCCTCAAGTCTGCACTGCAGCGTGAGCGCTATGTCGTGGACCTGGCCAACACGCTGGCATTGGCCCGGGAGGCGGCTCTGTGCGGGCTGCACGATCTGGTGCTGTTGGACCGGACCCTGCCCGATGGCGATGGCCTGGCGTTGATTTCCCTGCTGCGCGAGCACAATCCCGGGGTGCCGATCATCGTGCTGAGCGCGCTGGGCCAGTTGCCGGACCGGATTGCCGGTCTGGATGAAGGGGCCGATGACTACCTTGCCAAACCCTTCGCGCTGGAGGAACTGTTCGCACGGGTCCGGGCGGCAGGCCGTCGCCCAAGCGGATTGCAGGTGGAGTCCATCAGCATCGGCCGATTGGTGTTCGACCCCACCTCGGGCGAGGCCAGTGTGGGCGGCCAGCGGCTGGAGCTGCCGCGGCGCGAGATCCGGGTGCTGGCCGCCCTCGCACGGCGCCTGGGTCGCACCGTGCTGCGCGAATCCATCGAGATGGCGGTGTATGGCTTCGACGACGGCATCCATTCCAACACGCTGGATTCGCACGTCTCGCGCCTGCGCCGCAAGCTGGCCGATGCCGATGCCGGTGTGGAAATCCACGCCATTCGCGGGGTTGGCTATCTGATGCGGGAAAGCAAGTGATGGCGCGTCGCCCGTCGTTGAAGCGCCCGCTGATCGTCAAGACGCTGATCTACCAGCTGCTGGCCTTGCTGGTGGCCTTCTTCGCCCTGTTGATGGTGCTGGTTCGTGCCGACAGCGGTGGCTACTACACCATCCAGACCTTCGCGCCAGTAGCCGCCGAGGCGGTGCACCGCGACCGCAATGGCGAACTGTACGTAGCGCACACACCGGAGCTGGCCGAGCTGCTGAAGATCGTCCCCGGTGCGTGGTTCATCGCCGAGGACGAGCATGGACACCATGTCACCTTCGGACATGTGCCACCGGCCTATGCCTCGCTGGTTGGCGCCCTCGATGGCATCCCCTATGGCGACCTGCGCGGCCGTGATCGCAGCGATGGCCTGGCGGTGGTGGTGCGCCAGCACAGTGGGCCGGCCGGCAAGCTGACCATCATGGCCCATGGCGAAACCGATTCGCTGACCATGCAGATGGCGTTGGCCGCGCACATCATCACCCTGCCGATTTTCCTGCTTCTGGCACTGGCCACCATCATCCTGACCCCGATCATCGTGCGCCGGGCACTGGCCGGTGTCGAACGCATCGCGCAGGAAGCCGGCAACATTTCGGCCAGCCGTCGCGGCATCCGCCTGACCGAGACCGCCGTGCCGGTGGAGATCGCGCCCCTGGTGACCGCCGTCAACGACGCCTTGGGCCGCCTGGATGAAGGGCACGAACGGCAACACCGTTTCATCGCCGCAGCGGCGCATGAGCTGCGCACGCCGATTGCGATCCTGCGGGTAAAGATCGACGCCGCTGATGATTCGACGTCGCGCAGCCTGGCGGTAGAAGTCGCGCGTCTGGCGACACTGGCCGAGCAGCTTCTGGACCTTCACCGCATGGAAGAAGACGGCCCGAAGGAAACCCTCAACCTGGCCCGGGAGGCCAAACGGGTGGCCGCCGATCTTGCGCCGCTGCTGATCCAATCGGACAAGACCGTGGCAGTGGCGGTGGAGCCACACTTCCCGGTGCTGGGCGAAGCCGGTGCGGTCGAGCGGGTGATCTCCAACCTGGTGTTGAACGCCGCCGAGCATGGTGGCCGCCAAATCATCGTGCGGGTGCAGGGCAGCTGCCTGGAAGTGGAAGACGATGGCCCGGGGATTCCGGTGGACCAGCGCGAACGCGTATTCGAGCCGTTCCAGCGGCTGCGGCCTCGTCAGACCGGCGCAGGCCTGGGACTGAACCTGGTGCGGCAGGTCATCGACCGTCACGGCGGCCACGTCACGATTCTGGATGCTCCCGGCGGTGGCGCATTGATCCGCGTGGAATTCCCGCTGCATCCGGGCGTCGCCGCTGCGTCACCGTAGGACACTGAAGACGTCCCCACATCCGTGACTGCCGCCTGTCCACGCGCAGCAGATGGCAATGGCAGGCAAGGTTGCGGCAATGTTTGCTGCGCAGCATCGAACCGATGGCATCTGCGGTGCCATCGCGTTCCGCCCTGACAGGAAGCCTGCGCGTGACCGAAGGAACTCCTCCCCCCTCCTCTGCTGCCCGAACCCATGCGACACCGGCTGCATCCGGCTTGACGGCAGCGGCGTGGAATCGAGGCCCGCGCACCGCTCGTGCGCGCGGGTTGCCGCATTGGCCGCAGTGGCTGCGTGCGATACCCGAGACCACGCGTCCGGACGTTCTCATGCGTCTATTTGCCGCGCTGTTCCTGTTGCTGCCTGGCAGCGCGATGGTGATTTCCACGCACCGCCATGCATTCGTGTCCATGACCAGCGCTGTGCTGTCCTTCATCGTCGTGCATGGCGCGCTGCACGCGCTGTCCGCATGGCGATCAACATCATCGCGACCAATCCCGGCTCCTCTGCACAACATCGATAAGCATGCCGCCTGGATGATGTTGGCAAGTGCGTCGGCACCTGCGGTGGTACAAGGCGTGCACCCGCACTCCACCAGCACACTCGCTGTCACGGGGCTGGCGGTGGGTGCGCTATGCCAGGTCTGCAGCGTGTGCATGACGTCCGAGCGCCTGCGCAGCACGCTGCTGGTGCTGGCCAGCGCGCTGCAGTTCATCGCCGTGGCGCTGCTCAGTGCCAAGGCTGCGGGCTGAAATCCACGGCAGCGCCGCAAGGTTCACGCAACCCAACGCATCGAGACTCGACGGCCATCCACGCCCGCATCCGGCGCGTGCATCTCTTTCGCCGCGAGGACCACCGATGACCGCCCTCTTCTGGATGCTGTGCCGATGAGCACTGCACCGCGCAGACACCGCCGATTGCCGATGATTGCTGGCGCCATATCGTGCGCCGCCATTGCCGCCTGGCTGTGGCTGCGACCCACGCCACCGCCAGCGCTGCAGCTCGCGCCGGTTGTGCGTGGGAACATCGAACAGGTGGTGGAAGCCACCGGCACCCTGAAGCCTTCGCGACTGGTGAGCGTGGGTGCGCAGGTCTCCGGTCGCATCGAAACACTGCACGTGAAGCTGGGCGACAAGGTGAAAGCCGGTGACCCGATTGCCGACATCGATTCACGTACCCAGCGCAATGCGCTGCTGAGTGCGCAGGCGGCGCAACGCACCGCACGGGCCAACCGCGATGCACTGGCCACTGATCTGCGCCAGTACGAGCTGACCCTGCAGCGGCAGCGACGACTGGTGGAGTCCCAGCTGGTGGCTCGTGCCGACTTCGACGCTGCAAAGGCCAAGGTGGACGCGACCCGCGAACAGATCACCGCACTGGACGGTGAGATCGTGCAGCGGCAGACCGACGTGGACATCGCGCAGACCAACCTGGAACACACCCGCATCACCGCCCCCACCGATGGCACGGTACTGGCGGTCGTCGCCCGCGAAGGACAGACGGTGAACGCGGTACAGAGCGCACCGACCATCGTCATGCTGGGCAACCAGGACGTGATGACCGTCTATGCCGAGATCTCCGAGGCTGATGTTGTGCACACCACGGTCGGCCAGGAGGCCTTCTTCACCATCCTGGGCGATGCGGGCCGCCGCTACAGCAGCACCCTGCGCGACATCGCGCCAGCGCCCGAATCGATCACCAACGAAGATACGTCCAGCCTCGCGTCACCCGCACTGTCCGCTGGCAGCCGCACCGCCATGTACTACAACGGCCAGTTCGACGTGGACAACACCGACGGACGCCTGCGCAGCTACATGACCGCACAGGTGCGCATCGTGCTGGGCCGCGCCCACAACGTGCTGACCATCCCCTCCGCTGCGCTGGGCGCGCGGGCGGGCGACGGCAGCTACACCGTGCAGGTGCGTGCTGCAGACGGGCGCGCCGTGGCGCGGCGTATCACCATCGGGCTGGATGACCAGATCCAGGCGCAGGTGCGCAGCGGCTTGAAGGAAGGCGAGCAGGTGGTGCTGGCGCAGGCCAGCGACGAGGCGGCCACCGCGCCCGCGCAGCCCCGATGAGTGCAACGAAGAGCGAGCCACTGCTGAGCGTACGCGGGGTGCGCCGTGAATTCGCCGCCGGTGAACAGACCCTGGTGGTACTGGACGGCGTGGACCTGGACATCCGCGCCGGTGAACTGGTCGCCATCGTGGGCCAGTCGGGCTCGGGCAAGTCCACGCTGATGAACATCCTCGGCTGCCTGGATCGGCCCTCTGCCGGTACCTACCAGATCGACGGGCGCGAAACCGCGCAGATGTCGCCCGACGAGCTGGCCGAACTGCGCCGCGAGCACTTCGGCTTCATCTTCCAGCGCTACCATCTGCTGACCGACCTGACCGCGCTGTCCAATGTCGAAGTGCCCGCGATCTATGCCGGCATGGCCGCCGCTGAGCGCCACGCACGGGCCGCTGGACTGCTGGCGCGGCTGGGCCTGGGTGGACGCATGCAGCATCTGCCCGGCGAGCTGTCCGGTGGCCAGCAGCAGCGCGTGTCGATTGCCCGCGCACTGATGAATGGCGGTGCGGTGATCTTTGCCGACGAACCTACCGGTGCGCTGGATACACAGTCGGGCAAGGAAGTGATGAAGATCCTCGATGAGCTGCATGCCGAAGGCCACACGGTGGTGCTGGTGACCCACGACATGGCCGTGGCCGAGCACGCCCAGCGCATCATCGAGATACGCGATGGGCGGATTGTCGATGATCGTGCCACGGCTACTGCGTCGGCAGCGGGTGCGGCGCCGACCGCGCTGCCGCAACGCAGCGATGGCGGCGGCTGGCAGGCCGTGCGTGATCGCTTCGCCGAAGCCCTCCGCATGGCCCTGCGCGCCATGAACGCACATCGCATGCGTACCTTCCTGACCATGCTCGGCATCATCATCGGCATTGCCTCGGTGGTGTCGGTGGTCGCGCTGGGTGCGGGTGCGCGCCAGGCCATCCTGTCCAACATCTCCTCACTGGGCACCAGCACCATCGAGATCTATCCCGGCTCCGGCTTTGGCGATCTGCACGCGGCACGGGTGGAGACCCTCACTCCTGGTGACAGCGTGGCCCTGGCCGGGCAACCGTTCGTGGACAGTGCCACCCCGGGCGTCGCCACCTCGGCTACCGCCCTGCGCGGGAACCGCTCGGCCAGCGTGCAGGTGCAGGGTGTCAGCGAGCAGTACTTCCGCGTGCACGGATTGAAGCTGGGGAAAGGCGCCTTCTTCGGCGCACCGGGTGTGGCGGGCTACCAGCAGGTGGCGATCATCGATGCCAACACGCGTGCGCGCTTCTTCGCCGCAGCCGAGAACCCCATCGGACAGACCCTGCTGCTGGGCAACGTACCGGTGCGCGTGGTGGGTGTGGTGAAGAAAGACGCCGGCGCTGCCGGCGACGCCTCGCTGCTACGGGTGTGGATGCCCTACACCACGGCGATGGCGCGGATGCTGGGGCAGAGCCATGTGTCCAGCATCACCGTGCGCGTATCCGATGCGATCAGTATGGACGCGGCCGAGGAGGCCATTGCGCGGTTGCTGACGCGCCGTCATGGCAGCGCCGATTTTTACATGAGCAACAACGCGCAGATCCGCCAGTCGATCGAACAGACCACCGGCATCCTCACCATGATGATCAGCTCCATTGCCGCCATCGCGCTGGTGGTGGGCGGTATCGGAGTGATGAACATCATGCTGGTATCGGTGACCGAGCGCACCCGTGAGATCGGTGTGCGCATGGCCGTGGGTGCGCGCCGCAGCGACATCCTGCAGCAGTTCCTGATCGAGTCGGTGCTGGTGTGCCTGCTTGGTGGTGTGCTTGGCGTTGGTGTTGCGTTGCTGCTGGGCGCGGTGCTGGCACTGGCGGACGTAGGCTTCAGCCTGGTGTTCTCGGCCAGCTCGATCATTGCGGCATTCGCGTGCTCCAGCCTGATCGGTATCGGATTCGGCTTCCTTCCTGCACGTCGCGCGGCGCAGCTGGACCCGGTGGAAGCGCTGGTCCGGTAGTCGTGGCAATTGCCTGCGATGACGGCAGGTTCGCGCAATGTCTGCGGTGTGTACTGCAGCTACCGACGATGTCCGCACAGGAGCTGGACGATGTTTCTGAAAACAGGAAGAACTGCGCTGCTGCTGGCAGCAGCCGCACAACTGCTGGTGCTGATGCCGTATTCCGGCGATGCCCATGCCCAGCGTGGCGACCGCTACAACCCGCAGTGGAACCAGGACTATCGCGACCGCGAACGCAATGACTGGCAGCGCCGCGAACGGGAGCGGGAGCGTGACCGCGAACGGGAGCGCCGGCACGACGCCAAGACCACAGGCGTAGTGGTGGGCGTAGTGGGTGCGGCCGTGGTGGCTGGCGTGATCGCTGCTGCCGCCAAACGCGAACGCGAAACCCGCGAGCGTGCCGACTACTGCATGAACCGCTACGGCAACTACGACCGCCGTACCGACAGCTATCGCGATCGCAATGGCTACACCTACCCCTGCCGCTGATCCCCCCCTCATTCACGGACAACATGCATATGAACAAGAACATCCTGCTGGTCGCGCTGTGCGCTGCCCCGCTGCTTGCACAGGCCGCTCCCGCCGACCCGAAACAGGCCTATATCGATTCCACGTTCACCGCGATGGACAGCAACAAAGATGGCCGCGTCGACAAGGCCGAATTCAGCGCTTATCAGCAGGCGCGCTTCAGCAAGCAGGCAGACTCGATCGATGCCGCGTTCGCTGCGATGGACAAGAACAAGGACGGGAAGATCAGCAAGGACGAAGCGACCGTGGTGCCGGAAATTGCGAAGTACTTCACGGGGCTGGATACCGATGGTGACGGCTATCTGTCACTGAAGGAGA
Organism: Stenotrophomonas sp. YIM B13575; assembly: GCF_042787595.1. NCBI lineage: Bacteria > Pseudomonadati > Pseudomonadota > Gammaproteobacteria > Lysobacterales > Lysobacteraceae > Stenotrophomonas > Stenotrophomonas sp. YIM B13575. Next base: position 55,239 of record NZ_JBHZOP010000009.1, read on the forward strand.
TGCAGCAGGCGATGGTGGCGGCGCAGACAGCGGACGCACCCGGCAAGTGACCGGTGCGGGGCAATGGGAACCCCCCCATTGCTCCGCCCTGCTGCGCACTACGCCATGCGCATCTGCGGATGCTCGCGCACCTGGTTGTCCAGTTCCTGCTGCTGGCGTTGCGCCACGGCCTGCTGCCGTTCCGCGCTGGCCAGCTCCAGTCGCTGCAACGACTGCTCCACCGGCGTCTGCACCGCCACATCGGTGGGCATGGAAGCCCTCAGGTGCGCCGGGTCGTTGATATCACCCTGCACCACGAACACGTTGCGGCCAGCAGGGTTGTCCGCCGTCTGCGCGCTGAGCAGCACATGGTCGGCACGGTCCAGGTTGTTCTGACGGGCAAGGGCCATCACGCTGGCGGTCAGTCGCTCACTGCTTTCATCCGGAGTCCGGCCTGCTTTTGCGTCGATGCCGGCGACATGCCCGCTGACCTGCTGCAACAGACCGTAATCGACGTGGCCCGGTCCGATATCTGCCAGACGCGTCGCGCCGCGCTGGAGGTCGGGCACGTCGTCAACCGATGCAGTGAGCGGGCTGCGTGTGATGGTTCGGTACGGATCTTCCGGGTGGAACTGGGTGGCCTTCTGCTGCCGCTCCAGGCGGACTTCACGCGCGTCGTTGAGTTCAGCGATGCGGCCAGGATCAGTGATCTCGCGCAGCGAACTGTGGCCGCCGCCGGAGGTGACACTGGCCCACTTGCCGTCCTTTTCAAAGTACAGCGCGTAGTCGTTGAGGCCGCCGATGACGTTGGGATCGACCGAAGAGCGGCCGCCCAGTGCCTGGGTGACTTCATGGAACGCCAGCGTGCCGAGGTACTGGCTTCCCTTGCTCAACCCCATCTGGGTGAACGCATCGCGGCTGGTACTTCCCACCCGCGGAAGCCCTACGCCATCGTTGTCGAGCATGTTGGTCCAGATCTGCTCCAGCTTCTGCGGGCCACTCTTTTCCAGAGCGGCCTGGAGGAGCACGCGGGGTGTCCAGCAGTTGGGATCGAGACGATGCTGCTCGAACGCACGGTCGTGCGCGGTCATCACATCCTTGCCGGGCAGGTTCAAGGCAAGTTCCGGGCGCTGCTGCTGCGACCAGTATTGCCGCAACACGAGGTCCTGCTTGAGCAGACTCTGTCCGAACGCCTCCCATTGCCGTTCACTCAACACCGCATTGGGGAAGCGTGAACCATCGTCGTGCTGCGTCCGTGCATGTTCCTGTGCGTAGCTGTTTGCCACCCGCCCAGGCAGGCTGTCGTTGCGCACAACGCCCAACGCCAGCGTTCCATACCCGTCTGCACCTGGCAGTTGCGATAGATAGTTCCAGTAGAGCTCCCGATTGCCCGAATCCGCATAGGCAGTGAGGATCCTGATGTCCTTCTGGGTCAGTCCACCCATGACTTACTCCTTGACGTGTCTTCAGATCACCTGGCCTTGGTGCGTACCAGGACATCACGTACCGCATCTTCCATGCGCTTCCAGTCCTTCAAGAACACCCGCTTGTAGTTCAAGGTGATCGAAAGCTTGTTCTCGACATCCACGAAATAGTGCGTACACCCCGCCGCGACCGGGTCTTCCAGGTCGACGACCTGATCGCCTTCCAGGCGCACGCCATCACCCCGGAATCGGGTGGTTTCGCACTTCAGGAACGTTGTGAGCTGACCAGCGTCATCACGCGCAACGTACCAGTCATCCTCATAGGCCGGGTTGCGAACAGGAGGCTTGCCGTAGCGTGCTTCGTAGTCCTTCGAGTAGCGTGCCATCTTCTCTTCATCGATGGCATACGGGATCAGTCCCAGTGTCGGTGACCGGGCAATACGCAGGTCCAGGCGTGCCCGTGGATCACCTCGCTCCACCGATCCCTCCTCGGTGAGGGCCTCGTTGGACGACAGTCGGGCAAGCGAAGTTTCGATTGGAATCCTGTCGATATAGTTCACCGCCACCGCGATCTCCTTGCGGAAATCATTCGTACGGGGATTGGCCCGGGCCCCCGGTGCGGTTGGCGTCATGTCCGGCCATTCAATGACCAGCGAAACTCCTTCACCCGGCCATGGCGCAATCTGGCTGTCCAGATAGTTGGCGGGGATACGGAAGGTATTTGGCCCCAACTTCACATCCACGGGCGCGTCGGTGTAGGTGTGGCCGTTTAGGGTGCGGCCGGTCTGCGTTGCGCCGGACATGGCAGAATTCCTTTCGTTTTCGGTGGACGGCACACGTGCGCAGGCACTGGCGCTAACGGCGATTGCGATTGCGAGTGCCAGGCACCGCCCGGAGGACATCGGGTGCATCGGGCCATTCCATTGCGGGGTCTGGAGCCACTATAGGCAATGGGAGATCAACGGGACAGGAACGTCATCACTACCCGCCCAGGATCAGATTTTCCCTACACATCTGCACCGTCTTGTCGGAGGCAGCCTTCAACGCCACTGCAGATCGACGTGGCATCGCGGGCAGGAGTGGTAGGCAGATGATGGACGGACCACGAGTGCGCCAACAATGCCGATCAGAATCGATAGAGCGAGCATCCCCAGCACGCCCATCAGTACGAAACCGAATACCCCGCCAAGCAGCGCCAGAAGCATAAAGGCACACCCGGAGCCAGACCAATGCCTGCGGCCATCACTGATGGCCATCGGGCCGCGGTATCCGCAGGCAAGGCAGATTGCCGATGTTGTGCTGCCACGCGGCGTTGGCCGCGAAGACGGCTTCATACGCTACTCCGACCCACGATGCTACAAATAATGTAGCATACGAAATGTGGGGCGATTGCCATCCTGTAGGCCGTTACAGGATGCGCCCAGGCGGGTAATGTCCCCCACACCTCTCCGCGACCAGTTCACCAAGCGCCTCAAAGAAGCGCGCTTGGCGATGGGTATTTCCCAGCGCGAGCTGGGCCGGCGCATTGGCTTGTCTGAGGATGTGGTGTCCAGCCGGGTGACACGTTACGAACAGGGCACGTCGGAGCCGGACTTTGCCACTGCCGGCAAGATGGCTGCCGAACTGGGCGTTCCGCTGGCCTATCTTCTGGCCGATAGCGACGCACTGGCCAATGTCATTCTCGCCGCCGCCAGGATGCCGCACGGAGAACAGCGACGCTTGGCCGCCGAATTGAAAGAGCGCGCGAAGCGGTCGAGCGTCGCAGATCAAGCAGAAAGCGACAGCGAGTAGCACGACGCTTGAACCCCAGGCATGGGGACCACGTTGGAAGTCCCCACCCTTCCCGTTGCGGCGCACCTGTGAATCAAGGGTCGAGACAGCGCTCCACCTGCAGCGACAGCGCTTCGCAGGCATCAAACAGCCCATCGACCAGCGCCGCCGACGGATAGAAGCCCGGATCGTCGTTCTCCCGGGCTACGTGTGCGGCGTGCAACATGGCAGTGAGCGCGGTGATGCCCGAGGCGCTGCGGGTGGCCAGGGCCAGATCGAATGCGCGGCCGGGTGTGAGGCGGGTTTCGCTCCAGGGCGCGCCATCCGCAAGGCGGCCTTTGCCGTGGCTTTGCAGGAACGTGAAGAACGCCGATGGCGGCACGGACTCGGCGGCATCACTGAGCGCATCCTCCATCTTTTCGGCGAGAGCATTGGGAAGATCGCGCACGGCATCGCCGAGCAGCGCGTGCAGACGGGGATGGTCGGGAAGCAGGTCAGGCATGGTGGCAACCTCACGGTGTGGCCACCTGCAGATGCAAGGTGGCGGACGGTGCGGGTTGGCGTGCCGGATACGTACCGCTAAAGCCGGCGGATCGAGAGATCCCCACGCACCGTCCGCCATGGACTGGCCGACGGTGCATTGTCGTGATTGCAGTTGTGGCTGCAAGCACGACCGGTAGCGGTACGTAAGTTCGGGACGCCAATCCCGGCCAGGGCGGGTGCCTTGGCGAGGACATGGTTGCCTCGTTGCGACGGCGATGAAAAGTAAGGAAAGCTAGTACTGGCGCGTAGTCGCGGATGTTGCGTCATCGAATGCCGACTTGCGCATTGAATGGCGCACTTCGCATGCCGGATACCGCTGAGAATCTGGACCACCCGTACGCAGCGTGGTGTCAGAAGTGACATGTACCAAGCGGAGCGCTACGAGATCCGGACGGGTTCTACTACCCCGCCTTCCGGGACCCACTGTCCGAGACCGTCAAGCGCGCCAGATCTACGACAAGGCCAGGCCGCCTTCAAGCAAGGCACAGTGCAGGAGAAGAGGCGCCGCATGATGACGGAGTAGGCCAACCTCTGCAGGTAGGCATTGTCGTGGACATCCGAATGGCACCGCAGGCTCTCACGCCTCAATCATCTGCGCCGCCATCGGAAAATAGTCATGGGATGAGGCATTCTGAATGTGTGATCCAGCGCTCATACCTTGGCATGAAGGGTCGAGACCTTGGAGCCCGACCGATGCGGGTCGTATAGTCAGATGACGCAGAGCAATGGAGCGCCGGTGAACGTCACCTCGCAAGGCCCCGTATCACGGGACCGCAAGGATAGAGACTATGGGATCGTGCGTCCGACAAGGCGCACGCTGTCGCATTTGCCCCGAAATGCCAGACATGACACGGCCTCCCATGACCGAATTCAATGTCCAGCTGGTCAACGATCAGGACAGTCTTATCTGCTGTTTCACGCATCGACAACGATGCTCCGTAATAGCCCTGTACAGGCGCGCCCCCGCAGCACCTCCTCAATCAGCGACATGGACCGCTCATGCTGAAATTTCTTCCAGCCCTTCCACACGTGGCATTGATCGCGTTGATCACCATGGCCGTTCCGGGCTGCAACAAGGAACGCTCATACCCGCTCTACCGCGAGAATCCCGCACCCAAGGATGCGCTGCCGATTGTGATCCGGGTCCACGATGCGCCTGTGGAGATCCCAACTCCTAAGATCTTCGTCACGTACGAGATTGACCAACTTTGCCTCCCCCCGGTCAACAACTACGAGGGTGTGCAGTACGAACCTAACCAGCACAAGGTTGAGCTTCAAGCACAGCGCCTCAGTACTACTGATTTCAGCAGCGCCTTGTTTAAGGACGGAATGGAAGTCGCCAACTATTACGGTCGTGGCCCGTGCACATGGACGCCCGTTCTCGTGGAAGCTTCATTCGACTTCATCATCGATAATCGCTCAATCCAAGCAACCGCCTGGACCTCACTCACAAAGCTTGAAACCGAAAAATCCTCTACCACCTACGTAGAACGCGCATTACGCCCCATGACTTCAGGGCAATCGCCAGAGTGGACGCCTACCGAACCTTCGGTTTCGTACGAGAAGATGCCTCAAGCCAAACGAAAGGAATACTTTCCAATCGAAATCTCCACACGGACTGAAGGAGTGGCCCCATGACCCCTGGAGCAAGTGCAACCCTCTCAAATCATGTCTACAAGGACCCGCTCCCGGAACCCAAGGCCATCGTTACCATTGCCGGGACGGAATATCGTGTATTGGCCAGCCTAAACTCCGACACCGGCTACCAAGGGGTCGTCTACCAGAACCCAGAATCCAAAGAAGTAATCGTCGCCCATCGCGGCACCGAGTTTGACCGCCAGCCTTGGATTGACGGCGGCATCGATGCGGCGATGGTCACCGCCAAACTCAACGCACAACTCGGCGATGCCCTAGCGCTGACCAAGCAGGCCACCAAGCTGGCTGAAGAGAAGGGGTATGGTCCGGTGTACGTAACCGGCCACTCCCTGGGCGGTGCACTCGCACAGATCACTGCGCATCACTACAACCTCCCCGGCGACGCATTCAATCCTTACGGCGCCGCCGGGTTGGCCTATCGCCTTCCCGAAGGCCAGCCAGCCAATGCGGCCCCCTTCACCAACCATGTCATGGCAGGCGACCTGGTCAGCGCTGGCGGCCCGCACTACGGCAAGGTCGAGATGTACGCGCTCCCCAAGGAACTCGAGGTTCTTCGCAATGCCGAGCAGGGCCAACGCGTCGCGTCCCTCATAGCACCCGGATTGAGGAGCGGCCACGCCATCTCCGCTGCCGTGGCGGTCCAGCTGGGTGACTCCCATCGAATGGTTCATTTCCTTGACCGTATGACCGAAAAGGGGCCAGTGCAGTCCGTGTTGGATGACCCCAATGCCCGGGTTACAGATCCTGAAGACCTGCGCCGGATTGCCGACTACCGCAGTGACATCCATCAACTGCGCGCGGGAGTCACGGTGCTTGCAGGCGGTGGACCTGGCCTCCTGCGCGACGGGATCAATTACCTGCGTGGCACCGAGGATGCAGGCGCATACGCTCGCCGCGAGGCCGAAGCGGAGCAGCAGCCCCGCATTGCGCTCAAACCCGGTGAGCGAATGGCACAGGACGCAACTGACAAGGGCTCTCCCTCTCTCAGCAATCCCGGCTTCTTTCCCAAGAGCCCGTTGCAGCAAAGCATCGAATCCACCTTGGACAAGGCAGGCTTGGATCCCAGGAAGGAAGGCCATCCTGACCATTCGCTCTACCGGCAGATTCGCGACGGCGTATCCGCCGTGGATGCCAAGCACGGGCGCAGCTTCGATGAGACCAGCGAGCGGGTAACAGCCAGCTTGCTGGCAACGGCCAAGAGCAACGGCCTGGAGCGCGTGGATCATGTGGTACTGGGCAACCTGCCCAGCAACGAGTCTGGCCCGCGCATGTTCGTCGTGCAGGGCGAGCTCAACAACCCGGCACACCTGCGCGCATCGGTGGCGATCAGCGAGGCAATCAACACGCCCGTGGAGCATTCGCTTGCCAAGGTCGAGCAGGTTTCGCAGGCTCAGCAGGTCGCGCAGCAGGATCATGCCCAAGAGCAGACGCGAGCAGCGATGCGCATGGGCTGAACGCAGTCAATCAGAGGCGATGTGGATCGGTAGTCCACCTGCAGAATTCATCAGCGAAACGCCCATCTGATAGTCAAACTCAGAAGTACCTATGGCGACCTGCTGGCGAAAACCGACGTTCCTATAGAGCCATGGACGAGGGTACCTCGGCTTCCTGTAAAGTCGCGCCAACAGAGCGAACTTTCGCGCTGGGACAGGTCTTTTCTACAGGGAGGGAAGCATGTATCGCAGAACCGCCAAGATCATGATGCGTACCGCGATGTGTGCCGTTCCACTGCTGGCCACGAGCTGCGCCTTGCCTACCCGGCAGCCCGAGGTCACTGACGTAAGGCCAGTGCCCGCTGAGCGCGTATTCCCCCTTGCCGATCAGGGGCCCTCCACTGGCAATGTCGTAGTGACACGCGATATAGGTGCGATCAACGGGATGTGCGCCGTGGGCGTCATGGTTGACGAAAAGATGGCCGCCCATCTCAACACTGCTGAAACGGTGACGTTTGCCTTGAAGCCGGGTCGGCATCTGATGACCGCGACTGTGCTGGAGGCTACGGGCCTGTGCGCGCTGGGCGTGACCAAGGCTGCGATGGCCAGGCGACGCTCCACCGAGATCCTGGTGGATGTGGACACCACGCGGAAATATCGGCTTTCCTACCCGACGGTGGATTCTTCTCCGGTGATCGAGCCTGCGTTCTGACAACACTGCGCCGTTCCTGCACAAATGCAAACGCCCCTTTCGGGGCGTTTTTGCATTCTTGGCGGAGAGAGTGGGATTCGAACCCACGGAAGGTTTAACCCTTCGCCGGTTTTCAAGACCGGTGCCTTAAACCGCTCGGCCATCTCTCCGTATCGGCCCAGCCTGCTGGCCGGGCACGCATTCTCGCACGGCCGGGCGATTTGCCCAAGACCGTTGTTCCATCGTCGGAGGCAGGCCTCAGCCCGCGTCCACCGCCAACGCACCCAGCGCACTGGCCTTGATGCGCTCCTTGGCCTTTTCGCAGGCGCCGCCGCAATCCAGGCGCGAGGCCTCCAGTTGCGGCGGCAGGTGCTCGGCCAGGAAGTCGATGAACACCCGCACCGCCGGCAGCAGGCCGCGGCGCGAGGCGAACACGGCGTGGCACACACCCTGCGGCAGCGACCAGTCCGGCAGCACCACTTCCAGCTCGCCATTGCGCACGGCATCGGCGCAGACGGTTTCCGGCAGCATGGTGATGCCGAAGCCGTCCTTCACCATGCTCTGCAGCAGCGGGAAGTCGAAACCGGCCACGCGCGGCTGCAGGTCCACCCGGCGCACCGCGCCTTCCGGTCCGTGCAGCTCCCAGCGCTGGCGCGCCTCGTCCTCACTGATGCTGAGGGTGACGTGGTTTGCCAGTTCTTCCGGGTCCTTCGGGCGGCCGGCGCGGTCCAGGTACTTCGGGCTGGCCACCAGCAGTTCCTGCACCTGGCCGAAGCTGCGCATCACCAGGCTGCCGTCGTCGTCCAGACGCGAACGCACGCGCAGGGCCACGTCGTAGCCTTCGTTGATGATGTCCACGCGGCGGTTGCTGATGTTCAGCTGCAGCCGCACCTTCGGGTACTGCTCCAGGAACTTGGGCAGCAGTTTTGGCAGCTGCATCTGCGCCAGCGAGACCGGCACGCTGGCGCGCACCAGGCCACGCGGCTCGGCGCTGAGGCGGTCCACCACCTCGCGCGCGGCCTGCGCCTCGGCCAGCATGGTCTGGGCGTGGCGGTGCACGCTGGTGCCGACGTCGGTGACGGCAAAGCGGCGCGTGGAGCGCTGCAGCAGGCGCACGCCCAGGTCGGTTTCCAGCTGGCTGATGCGACGGCTCAGACGCGACTTGGGGATGCCCAGTGCGCGCTCGGCGGCGGCGAAACCGCCGTGGTCGACCACCATCGCGAAGTAGTACAGATCATTCAGGTCATGCATACCCGAGTTCCATTAGTAGAACAATACGTGGCATTCAACCACCTTTATCCCGCCCTTGCAACAACCTATTGTTCTCTCCGTCGGCGGCAAGCCCGCCACCTCTCCCGAACATAGGTACTGCCATGAAGCTTCTGCACATCGACGCCAGCGTGCTTGGCGACAACTCCGTCTCCCGCCACCTGACCGCCGCCGTGGTGGCCCAGTTCAAGCAACAGATCGACGGCCTGCAGGTTGATTATCGCGATCTTGACGCCAATCCGGTACCGCATCTGCGTAGTGGTTCGCTGGCCAAGACCGATCCGGCCGAGGCCGCCGATGCTGAACAGGTGCTCGAGCAGTTCCTGGCTGCCGACATCGTGGTGATCGGCGCGCCGATGTACAACTTCAGCGTGCCCTCCACCCTGAAGGCCTGGATCGACCGCGTGGCGGTGGCCGGGCGCACCTTCAAGTACACCGAGAACGGCCCGGTGGGCCTGGCCGGTGGCAAGCGGGTGATCGTGGTCAGCAGCCGTGGCGGCATCTACACCGACTCGCCGGCGGACTTCCAGGAGCCCTTCCTGCGCCAGACGTTCGCCTTCTGGGGCATCAACGACATCGAGTTCGTGCGTGCCGAGGGCATTGCCTATTCGCCGCAGCACCGCGAAGACGCGATTGCCGGTGCGCTGGCAGCGCTGCCGTCGCATGAGGCAGCGGAAGTGGCAGCGGCGTAACGCGTTCCATCGTTCGGCGCCTCTCTCCCTCGTCTGGGCGCTGAACGCGGGCCGGGATTCCCTCCCCCATCCCGGCCCACCCTACCCTGGCGGCCCTGCTCTTGCGGGGCCGTCTTTTTTTGCCACCATGGCGCGATGAACTACATCGTGACCACTGCGCACCGCAGCGAATTTCCGCACCCGATCACCCTGCGCCGTGGCCAGGCACTGGTGGTGGGCGAACGCTATGAAGGCTCCGAGGGCTGGGAAGACTGGTTCCTGTGCGAAGCCGAAGGGCAGCAGCCCGGATTCGTACCGGCGCCGGTAATCGGCCGCGACGCGCAGGGTGGCGCATTTGCCACGGAGGATTACTGCGCGCGGGAGCTGGATGTGGATCCCGGGCAGGTGCTGCGCGGGGAGCGCACGCTCAATGGCTGGGCGTGGTGCGTGCCGGAGACCGGCGAACCGGGATGGGTGCCGCTGGAGAAGCTGCGCGTAGTGGGTTGATGGATTGCGCTATCCACGCATGGCGTGGATCTACTGCAAAGCCTCAGGCCCCCAGCGCATGGATGCCGCACTGCCTCAGTAGATCCACGCCGTGGATGCCGCACCGCCTCAGTAGATCCACGCCATGCGTGGATGCCACACCGCCTCAGTAGATCCACGCCATGCGTGGATGCAGCACCGCGTCAGTAGATCCACGCCATGCGTGGATGTCGCACCGCCTCAGTAGATCCACACCATGCGTGGATGCCGCACTGCCTCAGTAGATCCACGCCATGCGTGGATGTCGCACCGCGTCAGTAGATCCACGCCATGCGTGGATGCAGTGCCATGCAAGCATGGCACCCACCAAAGCCAAAGCGGCGCCATGCAAGCATGGCATCTACCGGGTTCAGCCGATGGTTTCGATACCGCCCATGTACGGGCGCAGGGCTTCAGGCACGGTGATGCTGCCGTCGGCGTTCTGATAGTTCTCCATCACCGCGATCATCGCGCGACCCACGGCAACGCCCGAACCGTTCAGGGTGTGCGCCAGTTCCGGCTTGCCGGTGGCCGGGTTGCGCCAGCGCGCCTGCATGCGGCGGGCCTGGAAGTCACCGCAGTTGGAGCACGACGAGATCCCCGGGTAGGTGTCCTGCGAGGGCAGCAACAGTGCAGAAACGGCGTTACAAGACTGGCGCCGGGAGGTTGACCACACAGCGCGCGGTGATCTCAGTGCGATGGAAGCGGCCCTCACGGCTGTACCCCTCTGGCTCACGCGCGCTGCGCGCCGTTGCCAGTGCCCCACCCCACTGATGATTCGGCTGCTCGGATCCGCGCTGCACCTTCATGCCATTCCCAAAGTAGCTTTTGGTTACGGGCCCATCCGGCCCCTGCGGATCCTGCAGAGGCGAGTACTGGTAGTAGTCCTTGTCGTACCAATCCTTCACCCACTCCAGCCCGTTGTCGGTCATGGCATACAGGCCCAACGGATTGGGAGGAAACTTATCAACCGGAAGCGGCGGCTTGCGTGCGACCCCGCCGCTAGGCCACCCCATAAGCTGCGCAAAATCTCTTCGGTCCCCCGATGTCGATACATTTATCCCTCGCGGACCGCCGTCCCATTCATAAGACGTGTACGGAGCATTGGTACCCCTGAGCGTTCCGTCATTCGTTGCAGCATAGACAAAGTCACCGCGGCTGCGTGCTGCGTATTCCCATTGCGCTTCCGTGGGGAGCGCGAAAGGCAGCTTGGAGACTTCAGCCAACCACTTGCAGTACTGTTCCGCCTCATGCCAGTCCATCGTTGCCGGCAGGTTTGGAACGGAACTGATGGCTACTCTAAAATCATCTGGATACCCATTCTCATGCGTAGTGCGCAGCTTCTTGCCGTTATTCTTGAGATATATCTGGTATTCCCGGTTTGTCACCTTGAACTTGGCAATGGAATAGCTGCTTAACCTTACCGTGTGCATGGGCGAGGCGTCATCATCGCTGCCGTGGAAAGGTTTCTCTACTGCGTGGATGGGCAGGTAGGCACCCATCAGAAATTCCCCCCCTTCGACAAAGATCATGTTCTTCTTGATCAGCCCGATGCTGATCCGTGTGTCTTCGTCCAACTCCGCAGTTGCACCAGATGAAGTCGAGGCTCCGCCGCTCCGGCATCCCGCTAGAATCGGGGTCAGGCCGAGCAGAATCACCAACATTAGCTTGGGCACGGTGGCTGTTTCCTGTTCATGAATTCAATTCCGACGGCCACTGCAGGCATCCGCGCTGAACCTGGCCAGACATCATCGGCCGGCAGGCGTCGGGGAGTTGGCGTTCAGCATGGCGCAGGCTTCGTCCCCCGACCATGCAACATGTACGAAATTTGCTCAGATCAGAATACGCAGGCCGATGCGGCCGGGGCGCTGGCAGCCACGTATGACGTGGTTTGCCGCGAGGATGCCGGGGGAACGGGGCGTCAGGTTCCGGCAGGCCATGACGCAAACAGAAAACCCGCCTTTCGGCGGGTTTTTTCATGCGTCACGGCGCTTGATCAGCCGATGACCTCTAGCCCACCCATGTACGGGCGCAGGGCTTCAGGCACGGTGATGCTGCCGTCGGCGTTCTGATAGTTCTCCATCACTGCGATCATCGCGCGGCCGACGGCCACGCCCGAGCCATTCAGCGTATGTGCCAGCTCCGGCTTGCCGGTGGCCGGGTTGCGCCAGCGGGCCTGCATGCGGCGGGCCTGGAAGTCGCCACAGTTCGAGCACGAGGAAATCTCGCGGTAGGTCTCCTGCGACGGCAGCCAGACTTCCAGGTCGTAGGTCTTGATGGCCGAGAAGCCCATGTCGCCGGTGCACAGCAGCACCTTGCGGTACGGCAGCCCCAGCTTTTCCAGCACCACTTCGGCACAGCGGGTCATGCGCTGGTGCTCGGCGTCGCTGTCTTCCGGGCGGCAGATCGAGACCAGCTCGACCTTCTCGAACTGGTGCTGGCGGATCATGCCGCGCACGTCGCGGCCACCGCTGCCGGCTTCGGAACGGAAGCACAGCGAGTGGGCGGTCATGCGCAGCGGCAGGCGCTCGGCGTCGAGGATCTCGTCGCGGGCGATGTTGGTCAGCGAAATTTCCGAGGTCGAGATCAGGTAACGCTTCTGCTCACCCAGCTGGGTGATGAACATGTCCTCTTCGAACTTGGGCAGCTGGCCGGTGCCGTACAGGCTGTCGGCGTTGACGATCACCGGCACGTTGGTTTCCTGGTACGCGTGCTCGCCGCTGTGCAGGTCGAGCATGAACTGGGCCAGGGCACGGTGCAGGCGCGCGATCGGGCCACGCAGCACGGTGAAGCGCGAGCCGGACAGCTTGGCCGCGGTCTCGCCGTCCAGCCACTTGTTGCGCGCGCCCAGTTCGACGTGGTCGAGCACCTTGAAATCGAACTGGCGCGGGGTGCCCCAGCGCGACTGCTCGACGTTCTCGCTCTCGTCGGCGCCGGCCGGCACGTCATCGGCGGGAATGTTCGGGATGCCCATCGAGATCGTGTCGATCTTCTCGCGCAGCTCGTCCAGGGCCACTTCCGAGGCCTTCAGCTCATCGGCGAAGGCGGCCACCTCGGCCATGATGGCCGAAACGTCCTCACCCTTGGCCTTGGCCTGGCCGATGGCCTTGGAGCGGCTGTTGCGCAGGCTCTGCAGCTCCTGGGTACGCACCTGGATGCGCTTGCGATCCGCCTCCAGTGACTCCAGGGCAGACACGTCGAGCTCGAAGCCGCGGCTGGTGCGCAGGCGTTCGGCGAGGTCGGCGGGCTGGTGGCGGAGCAGGGCTGGATCAAGCATGGCAGGCGTCGTGGTGGGTAACAGGAACGGGATTATCGCCTGTTATACGGAATTCTGCCGCCCGGTTCATTCCGGCCGTGGCAGAATCGAGGCATTCCGTACTGGTCTGGTCCATGTCTGCTCCCCGTCCGTCGCCTGCCAAGTCGTTCACCGTGCATATCCCGCGCAACGCCCTGAAGATCGCCGGCATCGCCTTCGGCGTGGGCATCCTGCTGTTCGTGCTGGTCTGGCTGACCGGTCGCGACAAGGAGTTCTTCCGCGCCGACCCGGCCGCGCAGACGCCGCAGGAAACCGCCCAGGTGGAACCGTTGCCCGAGCCGCTGGCCGCGGCCGCAGGTTCCAGCGACATGCCCGACGCCAAGCCGGCCCCGGTGCCGGACGAAGAAGATGCGCCGAAGCTGGTGGAGACCGCCCCGCCCCCGCCGCCGGCCACGGTTGAGCCAGCCCCGGCCGCGCCGGGCACTGCGGCGCCGGCAACCGCCAATGCGCAGCCGATGCCGATTGCCGGCCAGTCGCCGCCGCCGGCCTACCCGGCCGCCGCCCTGCGACGCGGTGAAGCGGGCAGCGTGGTGGTGCGCGTGGAGGTGGACGCCACCGGATACCCGAACAACGTGACGGTGATCCAGCGCAGCGGTTCGCGCGAACTGGACCGTGCGGCAACGGACGCGGTGCGTCGCTGGCGCTTCAGCCCGGCAGTGAGCAATGGCCAGCCGGTGCCCGGCAGCATTGAAGTGCCGTTCGATTTCAAGCCGCAGTAACTGAACGCTTCCCCGCAGAAAAGCTGAACCTTGCAGGTCGCGTTGACGCAATGCTGACACGGTGCGACGCCCCCTCGGGCAACACTCTGGGCGTCGTTACTGACGCGAGGAGTTTGCGATGACTGCCACCACCCACGAAAACCTTCATTCCCCGCAACTGCAGCAGGATGGCGCGCTTGCGCCCCGCTCGGCCTCTCCTTGGTTGTGGCTGGCCCTGATCGTGGCGATGTTCGCCGCCGCGCTGGTGTGGCTGCGCTTTGCCAACCATGACGAGGTTGCGCCAGCGCCGGTAAGCGAGCGCATGCTGCCGGCCACCGAAACGCCGGTTGCCACCATGCCTGCCCCCGCTACTCGCCAGGCCGCGCCCGCGCAGAGCGAGCGCAAGGCGGCCCCGGCCGTACGCAACCGTGAGGCGCGTCCGCTGGCCAGCAACAGCAAGCCCAGCTATCCGGCCGCCGCGCTGCGTAGTGGCGTGCAGGGCAGCGTGGTTGCCAGCTTGAACGTGGATACCCGCGGCAACGTGACCGAAGCAGCGATCGTGTCGCGCAGCGGTGAACGCAGCCGCGACCTGGACCGTGCCGTGCTGAACACCGTGCAGGGCTGGAAGTTCGAGCCGGCCGTGCAGCAGGGCCGTGCCGTGGCCAGCGTGGTGCGTGTACCGGTGGATTTCCGTACCGAGCGTTGATCGTCGGTAGCATCTGAAATGAAAACGGAGGCTTCGGCCTCCGTTTTTTTGTGCGCAGAGGCGTGCCAACCAAGGTTGGCACCTACCAGGCCATGTGATCCGCCAGGCCACGCCCGGCGGATGCGGTGCCGATCAGGCCAGATTGAAGCCGGCGCTGCGGGCCAGGCCGTCGAAGTCCGGGAAGGACGTCGCGACGTTGGCGATGTCGTTGATGCGCACTTCGCCATGGCTGATCTGGCCGGCAATGGCGAAGGCCATGGCGATCCGATGATCGCCGTGGCTTTCAATGGTGCCACTGCCCAGCGCTACGCCGCCGTGCAGGGTGGCGCCATCTTCGGTTTCGTCCACCTGCATGCCCAGCGCGCGCAGGCCGGTCGCCATGGCCGCCAGACGATCGGATTCCTTCACCCGCAGTTCGGCAGCGCCGGTCACCACGGTCTGCCCTTCAGCGGCGGCGGCGGCCACGAACAGGGCCGGGAATTCGTCGATCATGTCCGGCACCAGTTCCTCCGGAATGCGCGCGCCCTTCAGCGGCGCGTAGCGCACCACCAGATCGGCCACCGGCTCGCCGCCCTGCTCTGCCGGGTTCTCTTCGGTGATGTCCGCGCCCATCAGGCGCAGCGCGTGCAGCAGGCCGGTACGGCGCGGATTGAGGCCGACCTGCTTCAAACGCAGCTCGGAACCGGGAATGATGCTGGCCGCGACCAGGAAGAACGCGGCCGAGGAGAAGTCGGCCGGCACCACGATGTCGGTCGCGCGCAGGCGCTGGCCGCCACGCAGGCGCGCCTTGCCCGGCGAGAACGCGATGTCCACGCCGAACGCGGACAACATGCGCTCGGTGTAGTCGCGGGTCGGGTGCGGTTCTGTCACGCTGGTCTCGCCATGCGCGTACAGGCCGGCCAGCAGCACGGCGGACTTGATCTGCGCACTCGCCACCGGCGAGGCAAAGTCGATGCCGTGCAGTGTCTGCCCGCCATGCACGTGCAGCGGTGGCGTGCCATCTGCCTCGGTGTCGATCTTCGCACCCATCTGCGACAGCGGACCGGTGACGCGGCGCATCGGACGGCCGGACAGCGATTCGTCGCCGACCAGCGTGCTGTCGAATGCCTGACCGGCCAGCAGGCCGGCGAGCAGACGCATGCCGGTGCCGGCGTTGCCGCAGTCCAGCGGTGCGCTGGGTGCCTGCAGGCCGTCGATGCCGACGCCATGCACGATGCGCTGCGACGCGCTGGGGGTTTCGATGCGCACGCCCAGCTGGCTGAAGATGCGCGCGGTAGCGCGGGTGTCTTCGCCTTCCAGGAAGCCTTCGATATGCGAGGTGCCGTCGGCCAGCGCGGCGAACATCACCGAGCGGTGCGAGACCGACTTGTCGCCGGGAATGGTCAGGCTGCCCTGCAGGGGCTGGCCCTTGCGGGCGATCCAGTGCTGCGCGTTGCTCATCGTTGAATGGTTCCGTAAACGCCGGGTCGCCGGCGGTGCATCAGGGGCGGCGGCCGTAGCCGCCGCAGCAGGGATCAGGGCACGGCCACCGGATAGGAGCCAAGCACCTTGATCTGCGCCGAGTGCGCTTCCAGTTCGGCCAATGCGGCCTGCATCGGCGCGTCGTCGATATGGCCAGCCAGATCGATGAAGAAGCCGTATTCCCACTTGCCGTGGTGCGAGGGACGCGACTCGATGCGGTTCATGCTGATGCCATGGCGCGCGAACGGGCTGAGCACATCGAACAGCGCGCCAGGCTTGTCATGGATGAACACCAGTACCGAAGTACGGTCGTGGCCGGAGGTCGGGAAGATGTTGCGGCCCACCACCAGGAAACGGGTGGTGTTGTCGGCGTCGTTCTGGATCGGCTTGGTGACGACCTTCTTCAGGCCGTACACGTGGCCTGCGCTCTCGCCGCCAATGGCTGCAGCGTCGTCGGCATTGCGCGCACGGCGCGCGCCTTCGGCATTGCTGGCCACCGGGATCTTCTCGGCCTTGGGCAGGTTGGCGCGCATCCATGCCGAGGTCTGCATGAACGACTGCGGATGGCCGTAGACGCGTTCGATGTCTTCGATGCGGCCACTGCGCGACATCAGGTACTGCTGCACGCGCAGTTCCACTTCGCCGCAGATCTTCAGGTTGGAGGTGAGGAACATGTCCAGGGTGATCTGGATGGTGCCCTGCCCCGAGTTTTCCACCGGCACCACGCCGAAATCGGCGTTGCCCGCTTCCACTTCCTGGAACACTTCTTCGATGCTGGCCATCGGCAGGCCCAGCGCCGAGCGGCCGAAGTGCTTGAGTACGGCCTGCTGGCTGAAGGTGCCTTCCGGGCCGAGGTAGCCGATCTTCAACGGCTCCTGCTGGGCCAGGCAGGCCGACATGATTTCGCGGTAGACATGCACCAGCAGTTCATCGCTGAGCGGGCCTTCGTTGCGGTCCACCACCATGCGCAGCACCTGCGCTTCGCGTTCGGGGCGGTAGTAATCGACGGCGGCGGCGAGCTTGCCCTTGGCCTTGCCGACCTGGTGGGCGAACTGCGCGCGCTCGGCGATCAGGCTCTGGATGTCACGGTCGATCTGGTCGATCTTCGAACGCACATCGGCCAGCGCCAGTGGCGCCAGCGTCGGCACCGCGGTTGCCTTCGACTTGCCCTTGGGCTTGGAGGTGGCGCTGTCCTTGGCCGGCTCGGCCTTCTTCGACGCCTTCTTGCTGGGTTTGCTTGCCATCGGAATTCCTTGTTGCGGGGCGCGCACCCGACGATGCGCGCCGTTCATTGCTCAGCCGTGACGCTGCTGGAAATCGGCCATGAAGGCGACCAGCGCCTCGGCCCCGGCCAGCGGCATGGCGTTGTAGAGCGACGCACGGATGCCACCGACCACTTTGTGGCCCTTCAGCGCCAGCAGGCCGGCGGCCTTGGCTTCGGCGACGAAGCGGGCATCGAGGTCGGTGTTGGGCAGAAAGAACGGGATGTTCATCCGCGAGCGCGCCGAATGCGCGACCTCGTTGCGATAGAAGCCGCCGGAGGCATCGATGGCGCCGTACACCAGCGCGGCCTTGGCGGCGTTGCGCTTGGCGAACTCGACCACGCCGCCTTCGGCCAGCATCCACTTGAACACCAGGCCGGCCAGATACCAGTTCCAGGTGGGCGGCGTGTTGAGCATGGAATCGCGGGCGACGTGCGAGCGGTAATCGAAGATGTCCGCACGCGGCTGGCCACTGCGCTCCAGCAGGTCGCGTCGGATGATCATCACCGCGATGCCGACCGGACCCAGGTTCTTCTGCGCACCGGCATAGATGACGCCGTAGCGGCGTACATCCAGCGGCTCGCTGGCGATGGACGAGCTGAAATCGGCCACCAGCGGCACGTTGCCGGTCTCGGGCACATCACGGAACTCGACGCCGTGGATGGTCTCGTTGGCGGTGATGTGCACGTAGGCAGCATCGGGCGACAGCTGCCAGCCGGCGCGCTCGGGCAGCTGGCGATAGCCTTCGGCCTCGCTGCTGGCGGCGATGTTGACGTCCACGTATGGACTGGCCTGCTTGACTGCGGTCTTGCCCCAGTGGCCGGTGACCACGTAGTCGGCACGCTGGCCGGGGCTGGCGAAGTTGAGCGGGATCAAGGCCTGCTGGGTGGTGGCGCCACCGGGCAGGAACAGCACCGCATAGTCCTCGGGGATGTCGAGTAGGCGACGCAGGTCGGCCTCGGCCTCGGCCGCCACGGACATGAATTCCGGTCCGCGATGGCTCATTTCCACGATGGAGGCACCGCTACCGTGCCAGTCCAGCATTTCCGCCTGCGCCTGGCGCAGGACCGATTCCGGCAACGTTGCAGGGCCGGCACTGAAGTTGAACGCGCGCGTCATGGCACACCTGTGGGGCAAGACCCCTAGTATGCCGCACTGCACCAGCCTTGCGGCCTTGTGGCGCAAGGGAAATTTGGTTGCATCCGTATCCATTGGCCGCGCGCGGTGCGGGGCCGTGCATGGTCTTGGTAGCCGCCAATCTTGGTTGGCGTACGCCGGCAGGCGTCATGGGTGCGGAGGGAACGTGCCAACCAAGGTTGGCATCCACCAGAGCGAAGGCCGGTAGCGCCGGGCGATGCCCGGCGGATGCGGTTCAGCGCGCGCCGAACCAGAGCAGCAGGCTGAGCACCGCCGCCAGCAGCAACGCACTGCCCAGCAGCCACGGCCAGCGGCGCACCCGACGCGGGGCCGCAGGCACCACGGGCGCCTGTTCGGCTTCGTCGCTGCCTTCGTCATCGGCCAGCGGCGGGCGCCGGCGCGGGTCGTGCGGCACTTCCAGCACGAACCGGTGCTGGCCATCGAACACGACCTGGTCGCCAGCCTGCAGCCAGCAGTGGCGCACGGCTACGCCGTTGACCCGGGTGCCATCGGCACTGCCCAGGTCACGCAGCAATACCCGCTCGCCGTGCACTTCCACCCGCGCGTGCTGTTCGGCGAAGGCAGGCTCATCGATCTCGATGTCGACATCGCTGCCACGACCGATCACCCGCGTGCGCGACAGGGGGTAGCTGCGGCCGTGATGCAGGCCACCGACACCGCGCAGCAGGCGCTGCTCGTCACCGTTGCCTTCAATGCTGGAGGCCGGCGCCGGTGCCTGCAGCAGGGTGTCGACCTCGCCCTGCAGGACCATTTCCACGCCGTCCACGTATACCGCGTCGCCGGCGCGCAGCAGGGCCATGCGCCGTACCGGACGGCCGTTCACATGGATGCCGCGGATACCGTTGCCGACCTGCAGCCAGAGGCCGCGATCGTCCATGCAGAACTGCGCGAGCAGCAGTGCGCCGTTGCCGGCATCACCGAGGCGCACGCTGCCGTTTGCCTGGCGCACGATGCGCTGCACCCCGGGCCGTAGCGGCTGGTCGGGCTGTTGTTGTTGACTGAAGTGAACTAGCAGGTTCTGCACGCGGCGCAGACTAGCAGGTTGGCCGCCAACGAAGAAGAACCTGCGATGAGCGCTTGGCGTGGGCGCTGTCGATGCGCACAATGCTCGCCCTCTCACTGATCCCCGCCCTGCGCCAGGAGCCCGCATGTCCACCATCGATGTCCGCCACGCCCATACCCTGCCCGACACCCAGGCGCGCGAGGCGATCGAACAGGTTGCCGCCAAGCTGGGCGAACGCTTCGGCCTGAAGTCGTCGTGGGCCGCCGACGTGTTGAACTTCTCCGGCAGCGGCGTGGACGGTGCGATCGAACTACAGCCGGGCGCGGTGCGGGTGACGGCCAAGCTGGGCTTCCTGCTGTCGGCGATGAAGGGCATGGTCGAAAGCGAGATCCAGCGTGTGTTGAAGGAAAAGCTGGGCTGAACCTGCGCTGCGGCCATCACGGCCCAGCAACGTCGGCGCGCGCTACTCTCGGGGGTAGGCCCAACTCCCCCGGGGAATGCGATGAACCGTTACGAGAATGACGACCGCCGCGACGACGATGCCGGCTTCGGCGACCAGGCAGAACGCTTTTCGCGCAAGCTGAGCGATTCGGCACAGCAGGTCTGGCTGGCTGGTCTGGGCGCCCTGGGGCGCGCGCAGGCAGAAGGGGGCCGTTTCTTCGATGGCCTGGTGAAGGAAGGCGAAGCCTGGGAAGCCCGCCGCCGTGAGCGTAGCGGCGAGCAGGAACCGGGCTGGCGTGACAACGTCGAGCACTCGCTGGACGAAGCCCGCGAGAAGGCCTCTGGAACCTGGGACAAGGTCAACAAGGCGTTCGATGACCAGGTGCAGGGCGTGCTCAAGCGTCTGCACGTGCCGACCGCCGATCAGGTGACCGCGCTGGAAGCACGCATCGACGCGCTGACCGCGCGCCTGGCCAAGCTGGAACACCGCGCCTCCGCCGACGTCGATGCCCCCTCACCGGGCAGCCACCAGTCACCGGGCAGCACGCCCTGAACCGCCTTTGTTGCAACGCAATAAATTTTCATTGACAATCGCGTAGAACCCGCCAATCGCTTCGGCTGCCGTTTGTTCCCTCCCCTCACGGCTTCAGGGTTGGCGGGTTTTTCGTGTCTGGCGCGTGCGGATCTGCGGGCTGCATCACGCTTGCTGTCGGGGTCACCCTGACGCAATCAACCGGTCGGCCCTTTACACTGTGGGCTTCCGTTTTCGCCCCTTCCGTCGTCGCCCTGCATGCTTCCCTGGATTCTGGCCCTGCTGTCGGCCCTGCTTACCTGCACCCTGGCCACCGTCTATCTCTGGTGGTTCAAGCGCCGACGTACCGAAATGCAACTGGGCCTGCAGGCCCTGGCTGGCATGCACTGGCGCGAGTTTTCCACCCTGATCAAGCGCATGCTGCGCGAGCAGCGCGGCCTGCGTGAACTGCAGGACCCGAGCGAGGAAAGCCGCGAGCCGAGCAGCGATTTCCTGCTCAGCGACGGCCCGAACACCTGGCGGGTGTCGTGCAAGCACGGTCTGGCCTATCGCATCGGCACCGCTGCGGTGAACGAACTGGGCGCTGCCGCGCGACTGGCGGGCGCCAAGGGCGGCATGCTGATCACCGAAGGCCGGGTTGAACGCGATGGCCTGGGCGCTGCGGAGAAGCAGGCGGTGGAAGTAATCGATGGTCCGCGCCTGTGGCCGCTGCTGCAGCCCTACCTGCCGGCCGATGTTGACACCCGCGTGCGCGCGATCGCCCGCCATGAAGCGCTGCGCCGCATCGCCATCGCTGCGCTGGCTTCAGTGACGCTGGGCCTGCTGGTCGGGCTTGGCCTGCAGGGCCTGCGCACCGAACAGGCGGATCCGACTCCCGCACCCGCCGTCGCGCCTGTCGCGCCCCCGGCCGCACAGCCGCTGCCGACGCCCGCCGCGCCGGACAAGGTTGCGGATGCACCTGCCCAGTCGACTGCAGCTGCCGCGCCGGCACCGCAGAACGCCGATGACGCGCGCAGCAATCCCAACCCGGACGCTGCCACGCTGGACCGCTACCAGGCTGAGCTGGCCCGCGCCCTGGCGGGGCAATCCGGCATCGCCAGCGGTGTCTGGCTGACCCGGCAGACGCTGGCGATCAACCGCACCGGCGAACTGGAAACAGTGTGGCCTCGCGTGTGCCAGGAAGTGCTGCGCTACCCCGCCCTGCGCAACGTGCGCGTGCAGATCAACGCCCGCCCCGGCGTGGATGAGCCGGTGCGCTGGCGGCAGTGCGCGACGTATTGATGGGCTGAGGGGTATGGGGCCGGGCTTGTTCGGCCACCGCGTCGTCAGCCCTGTGCCGCCAGGTGCGCGATGTAACTTGAGCGCGACTCGCCGGCCGCCTTGGCCTGCGCATCCAGGCGCGCAAGGATGCGGCGCGGCAGGCTGATATTGACCCGCTCGATGGTGTCATCCAGCACGGAAGGATCGATGCAGATGTAAGCGAGGATCCACGCGGTTGCTTCATCGGCCTCGGCAACCACCTTCTGCGCCGACGAAGGGCGCGGAATCGGGCGGCCTGCATCCAGCGCGGCATCGATCCATCCCAGTGCCGCCTCCTCAGCAGACGTCAACGCAGCGTCGAGCGTGTCGGCAGCCGAGAAGCAGCCGGGCAGATCCGGAACGATCACGCTCCACGCGGTACGTTCATCGCCGGCCTCGATCAAGACTGGATATCGCATGAGGGCTTCCTACGTCAGTCCCGCAAGCTTCCGCAATGCCTGTACCAACCCTTTTCCCAGATCCTTTTTGGGATGCGGAACGGTGATGATGTGAGGCCGGTGCGGATGCACGAACACATGATGGGATCCGCGGATCCGGCGACAGGACCAGCCCGCCGCTTCCAGCTCCCGGATAAGGTCCCCGCTCTTCATGCAGGAACCATACACATCGTACACACGCGACGACAGAGCGCAAGACGACAGCGCCTGCACCGCCGCGGAGAACGGTGAGTCCTCCCCTATCGCGCCCCTGGCGCGAAGCGGGCAACCAGATCCCAGGCATCGCCCAGGAACATCTGACGCACGCGGGTGATCGGCTGTTCGCCGCGCCAGGTCAGGCGCTCGATCACCAGGCAGGCGGTGCCGGGCTTCACGTCCAGCAGCCTGGCGGTGGGCGCGTCGGCGCTCCAGGCGCTGATGCGATGCTGGGCGCGCGTCCACGACACGTTCTGCAGCAGCCAGCTGCCCGGCGCGGTGGTACTGAAGTCCACGTCCAGCACCTCGGGCACGCCGACCGGGCTGATCAGGCGATGCTCCAGCGCCAGCGGCCGGCCATCGGCCAGGTGCAGGCAGCGCATCGCCAGCAACTGCTCACTGCCGGCCAGTTCCACTTCACCAGCATTGGCTGCCTCGGCCAGGCGCAGTTCGCGCTGCAGCAGGCGGTAGCCGTACTGATGCCCGCGTGAGCCGACCTCCATCGCGATGTCCGGGATCTCCAGCGCCACCTGCTCCAGGTGCGGTGGCTGCCGGGCCACGAACGAACCCGCCCGGCGGCGGCGCTCGATCATGCCGCTCTCGGCCAGCGCGGTCAGCACCTTGTTCACCGTCATCCGCGAGCAGCCGTACTGCTCCATCAACTCGTGCTCGTACGGGATACGGAAGCCCGGCGCCCACTCCCCGCTGAGGATGCGGCTTTCCAGGTCGCTGCGGATGCGCTGGTTGAGCGTGGCGGACTTGCTGGCCTTCACGTAGTGGGGTCTCGATGGTGGGAGGCGATCAGCCCAGCACGCCACGCAGGGCAGCGGCGAAGGCGGTGGTGATGGCCTCGCGCTGCAGGTGGCGGCCCTCGGCCACGCACTGGCGGCCATGACGCCAGACCGATCGCAGCGCGCCATTACGTGCGGCGAACACCCAGCTGTCAAGCCATGCGTCACCGTGTCGCGCCTGCAACGCGGGGTGCGCGGCGTCCAGTTCAAGCATGTCTGCGCTGGCACCCACCTGCAGGCCGGCAGCCACGCCCAGCGCCTGTGCACCGCCTTGCAGTGCCCCTTCAAACAGGAAGCGCCCGGTGCTGCGACCGGCATCCGCGGCCAACACATTGCGACCCCGCAGGGTCAGGCGCTGGCCATATTCCAGCAGGCGCAGCTCTTCTGCGGCATCGATCAGCACGTTGGAATCGGAGCCGACGCCGAAGCGCCCGCCCTCGCGTGCGAAGGCCTGCATCGGGAACAGGCCGTCACCCAGGTTGGCTTCGGTGATAGGACACAGGCCGGCCACGGCGTTGCTGGCGACCATCTGCGCACGCTCGTCGTCGGTGATGTGGGTGGCGTGCACCAGGCACCAACGTGCATCCACCGGCGCATGGTTGTACAGCCACTGCACCGGGCGCATGCCACTCCATGCCAGGCAGGCCTCGACCTCGCGCACCTGCTCGGCGATATGGATGTGTACCGGGCCATCGGTCAGCGGCAGCAGCGCGCTCAGCTCGTCGCCGGTCACCGCGCGCAGGCTGTGCGGGGCGATGCCTAGCACCGCATCGGGCAGCGTGGCCAGCGCGGTGCGGGCACCATCGAGCAGCTGTGCGAACCCGTCTATGTCATGGATGAGGCGGCGTTGTGCAGGGTTCGGCGGCGCGCCACCGAAATCGGCGTGGGCATAGAACACCGGCAGCAGGGTCAGGCCGATGCTGGTCTGCTCGGCCGCAGCGGCAATCTGCACGCTCATCTCGGCGCGATTGGCGTAGGGGCGGCCATCGGCATCGTGGTGCAGGTAGTGGAATTCGCCGACGCGGGTGAAGCCGCTTTCCAGCATCTCCATGTAGGCCTGGGCAGCGATGGCCTGCACTGCGTCCGGGCGCAGATGGGCCAGGAAGCGGTACATCAGTTCGCGCCAGCTCCAGAAACTGTCACCGTCGCCGCCGCCGATCTCGGTCAGCCCCGCCATGCCGCGCTGGAAGGCGTGGCTGTGCAGGTTGGGCAGGCCCGGCACCAGGATGCCCACGCGGGTATCGCCGTCCTGCGCTGCCTGCCCGCGCGTGACCGCCGCGATGCGCCCCTCCTGCACCTGCAGGCGGACATCGACGGCCCAGCCGTCGGCCAGCAGGGCGTGGGCGGCATGGAAGGAGTGCGGGGAACGCGAATCGGACATGGCTGGACAACCCGAATTGGACGCCTATATTGTATAGACATATAAGCACAGCCGCGTTGTGGATGCCATGCTCGTCGATACCCTCTGGTCCAACGTCCACCTGATGACCCTCGATGGCGAGGGGTTGGGTGTCATTCGCGATGCAGTGCTGGCCGCCACCGATGGCCGCATCGTGCATGTCGGCCCCGCCGGCAGCGATGCCCACCTGCAACCGACCACCCGCATCGACGGCGAAGGCCGCTGGATCTCGCCAGGCCTGATCGATTGCCACACCCACCTGGTCTACGCCGGCAACCGCGCCAACGAGTTCCAGCAGCGCCTGCAGGGCGTGAGCTATGCCGAGATCGCCCGTGCCGGTGGCGGCATTGTCTCCACCGTGCGCGCCACCCGCGCCGCCACTCCAGAACAGCTGGCGCGCGAAAGCCGCCCGCGGCTGCTGGCGATGCGCGCCGAAGGCGTGACCACCATCGAAATCAAATCCGGCTATGGCCTGACCCTGCAGGATGAGCGCAAGCAGCTGCAGGTGGCCCGCGCGCTGGGCGAAGAATGCCGGGTGAACGTGGTGCCGACCTTCCTGGGTGCGCACGCGGTGCCGCCGGGCCGCGAGGCGCAGGAATACACCGACGAGGTGTGCGAGGTGATGATCCCCGCCATCGCTGCCGAAGGCCTGGCCGAAGCCGTGGACATCTTCTGCGAGAACATCGCGTTCTCGCCGGCACAGGCACGCCAGGTCTTCGAAGCCGCCCGCGCGCATGGGCTGGCGATCAAGATCCATGCCGAACAGCTGAGCAACCAGCATGGCGCCGAACTGGCGGCCGGTTTCGGTGCGCTGTCGGCCGACCATATCGAACACCTGGACGACGCCGGCATTGCCGCGATGGCGGCCGCCGGTACCGTCGCCGTACTGCTGCCCGGCGCGTTCTATTTCACCCGCGACACCACCCTGCCGCCGATCGCCTCGCTACGCGCGGCCGGCGTACCACTGGCGCTGGCCACCGACAGCAACCCGGGCACCTCGCCGCTGACCAGCCCGCTGCTGGCGATGAACATGGGCGCCACCCTGTTCCGCCTGACCGTGGACGAATGCATCGCCGGCTTCACCCGTGAAGCGGCGCGCGCGCTGGGCCATGGCGAGCGCATCGGCCGCCTGGCCGTCGGCATGGACTGCGACCTGGCGATCTGGGACATCGACGCGCCCGCCGACCTGGTCTATCGCATTGGATTCAACCCGCTGCACGCGCGCGTGATGCGCGGACAGCCCGACCTGCCTGCCTCCTGGAGCAACACATGAGCAACACCCTGGTTCTTCGCCCCGGCCATGTCACCCTCGCCCAGTGGCGGCAGGCGTATCGCGGTGCGCCGCTGTCGCTCGACCCGGCGGCATTGCCGGCGGTGCGCGCCAGCGCTGCGACGGTGGCTGCCATCGTCGCCAAGGGCGCACCGGTGTATGGCATCAACACCGGTTTCGGCAAGCTGGCCAGCGTGCGCATCGAACGCGAGGACCTGGCCACCCTGCAGCGGAACATCGTGCTTTCGCATGCCGCGGGCGTGGGCGAGCCGATGCCGGCGAATGTGGTGCGGCTGATGATGGCGCTGAAGCTGGTCAGTCTGGCCCAGGGTGCTTCGGGCGTGCGCGAGGAAACGCTGCTGCTGCTGGAAGCCATGCTGGTGAAGGGCGTGCTGCCGGTGGTGCCGGCGCAGGGCTCGGTCGGTGCCTCGGGCGACCTGGCACCGCTCTCGCACCTGGCCAGCGTGATGATCGGCGTCGGCGAGGCCTTCGTTGGCGATGAGCGCCTGCCCGCCGTGGACGCACTGGCACGCGCCGGCCTGCAGCCGGTGGAACTGGGCGCGAAGGAAGGCCTGGCCCTGCTCAACGGCACCCAGTTCTCCACCGCGTACGCACTGGCCGGCTTGTTCGAGATCGAAACCGTGTTCCAGGCCGCGCTGGTCACCGGCGCGCTGTCGGTGGAAGCGGCCAAGGGCTCGGACACGCCGTTCGATCCGCGCATCCATGCGCTGCGTGGCCAGCGTGGGCAGATCGCCACCGCTGCCACCCTGCGTACGCTGATGCAGGACTCGGGTATCCGCGAATCGCACCGCGACAACGACGTGCGCGTGCAGGATCCGTACTGCCTGCGCTGCCAGCCGCAGGTGATGGGCGCGGCGCTGGACATCCTGCGCCAGGCTGCGACCACGCTGGAAATCGAAGCCAATGGCGTGTCCGACAACCCACTGGTGTTCACCGACACCGGTGAGGCGCTGTCCGGCGGCAACTTCCACGCCGAGCCGGTGGCCTTTGCCGCTGACATGCTGGCGATGGCGGTGTGCGAGATCGGCTCGATCAGCGAGCGTCGCCTGGCGATGCTGGTCGACCCGGCGCTGTCCGGCCTGCCGGCCTTCCTGACCCCGCGCCCGGGTCTGAATTCCGGCTTCATGATTCCGCAGGTGACCGCCGCTGCGCTGGTCTCGGAAAACAAGCAGCGCTCCTACCCCGCCAGCGTCGACTCGATCCCGACGTCGGCCAACCAGGAAGACCATGTGTCGATGGCCGCGCACGGCGCACGCCGGCTGATGCAGATGGCCGAGAACGCGGCCAACGTGATCGGCATCGAGCTGCTGGCTGCCGCGCAGGGCTGCGACTTCCATGCGCCGCTGCGCTCCAGCAACGCACTGGAAAACGTGCGCGCCACGCTGCGTGCACAGGTGCCGATGCTGGAAGAAGACCGCTACTTCCACCCGGACATGGTGATCGCGACCGATCTGGTTCGCAGCGGTGCACTGGCCAAGGGTCTGGGCGAGCTGCTGCCGACCGTGGAACCGCAGGCATGAATGCCCACCCCGAATGGCTGACCGTGCACGAGGGTGATGCCCCGCTGATCGTCAGCTTCCCGCACACCGGCAGCGAACTGCCGCATGACCTGATCGGCAACTTCCATTCGCCGTGGCTGGCGCGTCGCGATGCCGACTGGTGGGTGCATGAGCTGTACGACTTCGCACGCGGCATGGGCGCGACCACCGTGCGCTCGGCCATCTCGCGCTCGGTGATCGATCTCAACCGCGATCCCAGCGGCGTGTCGCTGTACCCGGGCCAGAACACCACCGGCCTGTGCCCGCTGACCACCTTCGACAACCAACCGCTGTACCACGCGGGTCGCGAGCCGGACGACGCAGAAATCGCCCGCCGCCGCGACACGTATTTCGCGCCGTACCACGACGCGCTGGCCAAGCAGATCGCACGCCTGCGCGCACGCCACGGCACCGTGGTGGTGTACGACGCGCATTCGATCCGCTCGCACATCCCGCACCTGTTCGATGGCGAGCTGCCGCAGTTCAACCTCGGCACTGCCGGGCCGTCCGGCGCACCGGATACCTCCTGCGACAACGCGCTGAGCGATGTAGTCGAAAACCTGCTGAAGATCAGCGGCATGAGCCACGTGCGCAATGGCCGCTTCAAGGGCGGCTGGATCACCCGCCACTACAGCAGCATTGCCGGTGGCGTGCACAGCCTGCAGATGGAACTGGCTTGCCGCGGCTACATGCACGAGCCCCTGCCCGACCAGGTGGACGAGCACAGCTGGCCCACCCCGCTCGACCCCGACCACGCCGCACCGCTGCGCCACACCCTGGCGCAGGTGCTCAATGCCTGCCTTGAATTCGCTACGAACCGGAGCGCCGCATGACCCGCAACGACCCGTCCCGCACCATCGCCGCCCCGACCGGCAGCACACTCACCGCAAAGAGCTGGCTGACCGAAGCGCCGCTGCGCATGCTGATGAACAACCTGCACCCGGACGTAGCCGAGCGCCCGCAGGAACTGGTGGTGTACGGCGGCATCGGCCGCGCCGCACGCGACTGGGAGAGCTTCGATGCCATCGTCGAAACCCTCAAGCGCCTGGACGACGACCAGACCCTGCTGGTGCAGTCGGGCAAGCCGGTGGGCGTGTTCCGCACCCATGCCGATGCACCGCGCGTGCTGATCGCCAATTCCAACCTGGTGCCGCGCTGGGCCAACTGGGACCACTTCAACGAACTGGATAAGAAGGGCCTGGCGATGTATGGCCAGATGACCGCCGGCAGCTGGATCTACATCGGCGCGCAGGGCATCGTGCAGGGCACCTACGAAACCTTCGTGGAAATGGGCCGCCAGCACTACAACGGCAGCCTGGCCGGCAAGTGGCTGTTCACCGGCGGCCTGGGTGGCATGGGCGGCGCGCAGCCGCTGGCCGCCGTGATGGCCGGCGCCTCATGCCTGGCGGTGGAGTGCCGCAAGAGCAGCATCGAAATGCGCCTGCGTACCGGCTACCTGGATACCTGGACCGACAACCTGGATGAGGCCCTGCGCCTGATCGAAGAATCGTGCACCGCCAAGAAGCCGCTGTCGGTCGGCCTGCTCGGCAATGTTGCCGATGTGCTGGACGAACTGCTGATCCGCGGCGTGAAGCCCGACCTGCTGACCGACCAGACCTCCGCACACGACCCGGTCAACGGCTACCTGCCGCAGGGCTGGACGGTGGAAGAATGGGATGCCAAGCGCGTAACCGCGCCGAAGGAAGTGGAGAAGGCCGCGCGCGCGTCGATGGCCAACCACATCCGCGCCATGCTCGGCTTCCACTCACTGGGCGTGCCTACCGTGGACTACGGCAACAACCTGCGCCAGATGGCGCTGGAAGAAGGCGTGGAAGACGCGTTCGATTTCCCCGGCTTCGTGCCCGCCTACATCCGCCCGCTGTTCTGCCGTGGCATCGGCCCGTTCCGCTGGGCCGCACTGAGTGGAGACCCGGAAGACATCGCCAAGACCGACGCCAAGGTGAAGGAGCTGATTCCGGACAACCCGCACCTGCACCGCTGGCTGGACATGGCCGCTGAGAAGATCAAGTTCCAGGGCCTGCCGGCGCGCATCTGCTGGGTCGGCCTGGGGGATCGCGATCGCCTGGGACTGGCCTTCAACGAGATGGTCGCCAATGGTGAACTGAAGGCACCGGTGGTGATCGGCCGTGACCATCTGGACAGCGGCAGCGTGGCCTCGCCGAACCGCGAAACCGAGGCGATGGCCGACGGCTCCGATGCGGTGTCCGACTGG
This sequence comes from Stenotrophomonas sp. YIM B13575, assembly GCF_042787595.1. Lineage (NCBI taxonomy): Bacteria > Pseudomonadati > Pseudomonadota > Gammaproteobacteria > Lysobacterales > Lysobacteraceae > Stenotrophomonas > Stenotrophomonas sp. YIM B13575. Next base: position 84,981 of record NZ_JBHZOP010000009.1, read on the forward strand.
CCGCTGCTGAATGCCCTGCTCAACACCGCCAGCGGCGCGACGTGGGTGTCGCTACACCATGGCGGCGGCGTCGGCATGGGCTTCTCGCAGCACGCCGGCATGGTGATCGTCTGCGATGGCACTGAAGCGGCAGCCAAGCGCATTGCACGCGTGCTGTGGAACGACCCGGCGACGGGCGTGATGCGCCATGCCGATGCAGGGTATGAGATCGCGATTGAATGTGCGAAGGAGAAGGGCCTGGATCTGCCGGGGATTCTCGGCTGATCGCATCCCTGCACGACTGCCGCCGGGCATGGCCCGGCGCTACCGGAACTACCTGTAGAGCCGAGCCCATGCTCGGCTCGATTTTTTCCGAGTGCACGACGCCTGGCCCAAAGTCAGCCGAGCATCGGCTCGGCTCTACCTGCTTGACCCGCTCTTCCACCGAGACCAAGATGCGCCATCGCCGCTGACGGAACACCGCGATGTACCGCACGCTTGCTGCCGTATTGCTCTGTGCTCTGGCCATCGCCCTGCCTGCTTCGGCGCGTGACGTTCCAAGCGACCTCACCGCGCAGCTCGACGCCCAACTGCAGGTCAACCGTGAGCGCTACGGCATCGCCGGCCAAGCCGTGCTGGTCACCCACAACGGCCAGGTGCTCTACCAGGGCGCCAGCGGTGAACGCGACCCGTCCACGCATGCACCTGCCACCATCGATACCATCTTCGCCGCGCAGTCGATGGCCAAGCTGCTGACCAGCACCCTGGTGATGCAGCTGGTGGACCAAGGCAAGGTGGATCTGGATATCCCGGCCAGTCGTTATGTGCCGGACCTGCCGCCCGCGTGGCAGACGATCCATGTGCGCGACTTTCTCAACCACAGTTCGGGCATCGGCGAGTACTACGACCGCGTGGACAACCGCTGGATAAGCAAGGGCTACACCGGCATAGCGCCCGACCTAGCCGCCGCACTGAAGGTCGCCGCAGCGGCCCCGATGCAGTTCACCCCCGGCAGCCGCGTGCAGTACACGCAGGCCAACTACCTGGTGCTGACCGCGCTGCTGGAAGCGCGTTACCGCAAGCCCTTCCCGGCCATCGCCCGCGAACGCATCCTGCAACCGCTGAAGATGGCCAGCACCTCCTGGGGCGTGGCCAGCGTGCCGACGCAGCGAGCGGCCGTGCCCTACATCGGCAAGGACGGCCAGCTACAGCCGGCCAATGAAGATCCCTGGCCGGACTACGGCTGGGGCCATGCCGACCTGCAGACCACCGTGGGTGACATGAACCGCTTCCTACAGGCGCTGGCGACCGGCAAGCTGGTGCGCACGGCGACCCTGGAAAAACTCTGGCAACCGCAGAGACTGAGCGGTGGCGGCAGTAATTTCTTCTCCACCGGCTGGGACACCATCCGCAGCGACGGCTATACCCAGGTCGGCCACGACGGCGGCACGCGCGTACGTGCGCGGCTGGCCTACAAGGGCACGCTGGCCGGCGGCTACTGGGTGTTCGTGTACCTGACCAACGGCAGCGCCCGCAATGTCTGGTCGAGCACGCTGGTGGAGAGCACGATGGCGGTGGCCGCGCCGCAGGAGTTTCCGCATGCAGTGCTTTCCGAGCGGCTGATCGGCTACGCGCTGGATGAAAGCACCGATGCGACACAGGCGATGCGTAGCTGGCTGCGCGACAGCGATGGGGTTCCCACGGGCGAACTGGAGCGTGCGATCAATGCCGATGGTTACGCCATCCGCGAAAGCCTCGGGGCACGCAAGGCATTGAAGGTGTTCACGCTCAACACCGAGCTGTATCCGGGGTCGGCCAACGCGTGGGACAGCCTGGCCGAGTGCCATGCCGCGCTGGGGGAGAAAGAAACCGCTGATCGGCTGTATGCGAAGTCGAAGGCGCTGGCGAAGTCTTCGCCGTAAACCCTGTAGAGCCGATCCCATGCTCGGCTGCTTTTCGTTGCGATTGGAGAAAACCCTCGCTGCGCGCGATAGCCGAGCGTGGGCTCGGCTCTACAGGGACACTGCGGGCGGCCATACGCAGGTGGAGGGTGACGCGATGCCGCCGACCTGTTAACTTGCGCGCCACTTTCGTGGTTTACAGCATTCCCGCATGCCGCTCTCGCCGTACCGCCCCACCCCGTCGCTGTTGTTCCTGGCCGTAACCCTCGGCCTCGCCACCACCGCCCACGCCGCCCCACAGGCCACCACGCTGGACGCGGTGCGGGTCACTGCCGCCGATGCGAGCGCGCAGGCGCGCGAAGCGCTGAAGCGCGTGCCGGGCGCCAGCAACGTCATCGACGTGGCCAAGGCGGACAGCCGCCTGTCCAGCAGTGCCGATGTGCTGGCCTACCAGCCGGGCATCAGTGCGCAATCACCGGGCAACGAAGGCACCAAGGTGTCCATCCGCGGCTCCGGCATCAACCGCGGCCCGGGCGCGCATGCTTCCGGCATCGCGGTATCGATCGACGGCCTGCCGCTGACCGGCCCGGGCGGCACGCCCTACGAACTGCTGGAACCGTTGTGGCTGTCGCGTGTGGAAGTCCTGCGCGGCGCCAACGGCTTCGAACGCGGCGCGCTGGCACTGGGCGGTGCCATCGACTACATCAGCCGCAGTGGCCGCGATTCGGCTGGCGTGCAGCTGCACTACGAAGCGGGCAGCCGTGGCTACCAGAAGCGCGGCCTCAGCTGGGGCGGCGTCAGCGGCGACGTCGACTACTTCCTGGCTTATACCGATACCGAATTCGATGGCTACCAGCGCCATGCGTCCGGCGATGGCAAGGGCGCGATGGCCAACATCGGCTGGCAGATCACCCCCGACCTGCAGACCCGCTTCTTCGTGCGCTACCGCGAAACCAACCACGAAACACCCGGGCGCCTGACCCGCGAGCAGATCCGCAACGATCCGCGCGCGGCGAACCCGGCCAACCTGGCCATCGATGCGCGCCGTCCGCAACCGGGCAGCACCTGGGTGGGCAATGTCACCACGCTGCAGATCGATGAGGATTCGTCGCTGCAGGCCGGGCTGGTCTATCACAAGTATCCGATGGACTTGAACGAAAGCCTGTACCGCCAGCAGCTGGACTACGCCAACCTCAACGCGACGCTGGACTACCGCCGCCGGCATACGCTGTTCGGCCTGGACAGCGAGACCACCATCGGCCTGCGCATCACACACGACCTGGATGCGGATGTGCGCGAGTCGCTGCGCTTTGCCAACAACGGTTATGCCGCCGGCACCCGCACGCGCGACTTCCGCCACCATGGCACCGACAGCACGCTGCATATCGGCAACAACCTGGCGGTGAATGAGCGGCTGCGCGTACAGACCGGGTTTGCGCTGATCAACACCCGCCGCGATGTGCAGGTCACCTGGCCGAGCAGTGGTGGCCGCCTGCGCGACCACGACTGGGATTACGCGCCGCGGCTGGGCTTCACCTGGCAACAGACGCCGCAGACGCAGTGGTTCGGCAACCTCAGCCGTTCGGTGGAAGCGCCACATCCGTGGTCGATGATCTGGGGCTCGAACCAGTACTTCGGCGCGGGCAATGGTCCGTCCAGCGGCCGCCAGCGCGCGCCGGTGCCGATGCAGAACCAGACCGCCACCACGCTGGAACTGGGTGCACGCGGCGACGCCGCGCTGGGCCGCTGGGAACTGACCGGCTACTACGCGCACGTGAACCACGAACTGCTGAGTGTGGAACTGCAGCCGGTACCGAACCTGTTCATCGCCGAGAACAACGCCAGCCCCACCGTGCACCGTGGCATCGAGGCCGGACTGGACAGTACCTTGTGGCAGGCCGAACTTGGCCGTTTGTCACTGCGCCAGGCCTATACCTTCAGCGACTTCCGCTATCGCCATGACACGCGCTTCGGCAGCAACCGCCTGCCGGGTCTGCCGCGCCATGCCTACCAAGCCGAACTGCGCTTCGACCACGCCTCGGGCCTGTATGCAGCACTGAACACCGAGTACGCCTCGCGCATCGCGGTGGACTACGCCAACAGCTACTGGGCCGACAGCCACGTCATCTTCGGCAGCCGCATTGGTTACGACGCTCCGGGCGGCCGCTGGCAGCTGTGGGCGGAAATGCGCAACATCGGTGACCGCCATTACGCAGCTACGGTCACGCCGGGTTATGACGATGCTGGCAGGGACGTGGCACGCTCAACACCCGGCGAAGGCCGCGGCGTGTATGCGGGCGTGCGCTGGCGCTTCGACTGATTCGTAACGGAGCGCCGGGCATTGCCCGGCGCTCCCGAGATCACGCAATACGCCAGGACGGCAGGCGCTCACTGCGTCGCCAGACCGTGGGCGCGAAGCCCATCATCAACAGCCCCGCCAGCCACTTCGGCGACGTACTGAGCAGCGTCGACGTCAACGCTGCATCCAGCGGAGCGGCCTCCTCCTGCCAGGGGTTGTAGCCGAGGTAGATGATGCTGCCTGCCCACCACAGCAGAGCCACCCCCAGTCCCACCAGCAGCAACGCCATCGTGCGGCAGGTCCAGCGCTGCGAGGTCGTGCCCCACTCGCGGGAAATGGCGACCAGCAGGGCAACCACCAGCAACGACACCAGCGCCACCAGGCCGATGTCCACTTTGTGCCCGATGCGTTCATAGGTGCAGGCGCGGCATTGGGCTTCTTCAGTGGCCGCCTCCGCTGTGGGCGGGGCCGCTGTGGGTCCCGACTGGGCCATCACCGCGAAGGGCATCAACACCGCGAGCATCGCCACCATCAACCAACGAACGAACTTCCTGTTACTGCGTGCAGCGACATCCATGCGCTTCTCCTTGCGTTTGATTGAAATTCAACGTCGTGGCAGATCCTGCTACAACGCCTTGAACACCTGCATCAGGCTGACCGCATCCGGTGCCAGCTCCTGCGCAAGCCAGCCCAGACCGGCGAAGAACACCAGCAGGCCCAGCAGCGGCCAGATCGTATGGGACAGGCACAGCCGCCACCAGCCCTGCGCCTGCATGCCCTGCATACGCTTGTAAAGACCACCGGCGATGGCCGCATCCACTAGCAGTTCGGCCATCAGCACCGGCGCCGACCACACCACCCAGACACTGGCCAGGAGCACCGTAGCCACCAGCGCGATGATGCCGAGAACGGCCAGCAGCGGCAGGCCTGCCTCGCCGTCGGCTACGTCCAGCAGCGACGCGCTGTCGGCACTTGTGCTGGAGGACGCTGCGGATTCACCCCACGAGGCGGACGCGCCACCACCGCCGGAATGCCCGCCGCTGCCGGTCCACGGCGATCCCGAGCTGCCACCGCCGCCGGGCCCGGAACTCAATCCGTCGGCCACCGCATCCCAGCGCCAACGAATCCAGATCCACATCAGCAGCAGGAATACGCCATAGGCCATCAGCACGGCCAGTGGATAGCGCAGCAGCATCGCGTCCATGCCCCCCAGGCGCAGCACGTGCGAGGCAAGAAATCCTGCGGCGCCGGTCAGCACGACGATCAGGGCCATCTGCAACCGTGGCCAGCCACGATGCTGCAGCTGCCGGCGTGCGTGCATCGCTTCAGTGCTGCGGCTGCTCGGCATGGAAACGGGCGGGCGTCGGTTGCTCATATCGCCGCCTTGGTCACCGCCTCGATGCGATGGCCGTCAGGATCGATCACGAACGCGGCGTAGTAACGGTCACCGTAATCCGGGCGTAGACCCGCAGGTCCGTTGTCCTGGCCTCCGGTTGCCAACGCAGCACGATGGAAGGCATCAACAGCCGCGCGCGTGGTTGCCGCCAACGCCAGATGGAAGCCGGGTCCCGGCGCCGCCGCATCGTCGCGCAGCTTCAGGCAGAGCAGGTCTTCATCATCGACCAGGCCATAGCCGATCGCGGTGTCGTCTTCGAAGACGCGGCGATAGCCAAGGGCGGCGAGCACCGCATCATAGAAGCGGCCTGCGGCATGCAGATCGCGAACCCCGAAAGAAAGATGGTGCAGCATGCGGACATCCTTGCCTGGCACGCGGGTGATGGTTGGCGGATTGTAACCACGAATCGAAGCCGCTGCCTGCCAACTCACGTGCGCGCCGGATGCTGCAATGCAGGGCGACGATGGAGGCGGCGACATTGCAACCGGTCCATCGTGGCAGCCAGCCAGGACTCGCGATGCGTCTCCCGGCGCGGGTGATTCAAGCGGGTGGTGCAGCCGCCTTCAACAACTGCGCCGCCACTTGGTCGAACGGGGCGATATCCTGCAGCGCGCGGCTCATCGCCACTGCCCCTTCCACACTGGCGATCACCAGGCTGGCCAGCCCGTTGGCCGCCGCCGGTTCGTGGCCGTCGGCGACGAACGCTTCAGCCAGGTGCCCCTGCCAGCGCACGAATACTTCGGCGGCGGCCGCACGCGGCTGGCTCGGCATGGCCTCCACCGGCTCCTCGACAGCCGCCGCCAGCACCGGGCAGCCGGCGCGAAAACCGGTGCGCAGCAGGCGCTCGCGCCACAGCGCCAGGAACTGCTGCAACCCCTGTACTGCACCGCCCTTCAACAGCTCGATCAGCAGCGCCTCCACCTTGTCGCCGGCCATGGTGGTGGCCCGTGCCAGCAGTTCCTGTTTGCCGCCCGGGAAGTGGTGATAGGTGGACCCCAGCGGCGCTTCGGCCAGCTTGGTTACTTCGCGGATGCTGGTGGCATTGAGGCCCACCCGCGCGAGCATCTGCGCCGCGGCATCGATCACACGCTGGGGGGCATCGGATGATCGCGGGCTCACGGCAGGCTCCTTGCTAAGACAGTCGTCATAGACTAGCGTATCGACCGTTCTATAACAGTCGTAATAACCATGAATCTCTGGTTCCGCCTGCTCCACCTGCTGCTGTGCAGCCTGTTCCGACCGAAGCTGGACGCGCCATTCGGGGTCTCGCGCCTCTCTTTCCGGGTGCTGCCCAACGACCTGGACAGCAACCTGCACATGACCAACGGCCGCTACTGGAACATCTTCGACCTGGGCCGGCTGGACCTGATCCTGCGCATGGGGCTGGGCAAGGTGGCGCTGCGTGAGAAGTGGGCGCCGATCGTTGGCGCCGGCACCATCCAGTTCCGCCGCGAGCTGAAGCCGTTCCAGCGCTTCACCCTGGAAACGCGGCTGGTCGGCTGGGTCGGCACGCGCGGCATCATGGAGCAGCGCGTGCTGATCGGCCCGGAGCAGAAAGCCGCGACGCGTGCGCTGCTGATCACCGGCATCTACGACCGCCGTGCCCGGCAGTTCGTCGGCATGCCGCAGATGATGGAATCGATCGGCGTGGTTGCTCCGCCCTCGCCGGCCCTGAGTGCGGCAGCCGAGGCACTGCTGGCTGCCGATCTGGCGTTGAAGCGGGACCATGATTGACCCCGGGCGCGCAGATCAAGGAGCGGACGCCTCCAGCATCGTGTGAGTCACGAGGGTGATCTGCGTGCGGCCGCCCACATGCAGCACATACTCGAACGTCTGCCGCATCTGACTGTACGCGCCACCTTCGGGCGCGCCGTAGTTGGCGCCGACGCTCACGGTGTGCCGACCGGGCGTCAGTGGTTTGAGCATCAGCCAGTAGCCATCGGCTGCCGCCAATCCCGAATCGTCGTCGTCCGGATCCAGGCGGAAGCAACCTTCGCTCCTCACGCGGTGCAGGCGCATGTCACCCAGCGGCTGCCCGTCCAGCAGCACCACAGCGCTGACCAGATAGTCGTTGTTGATCGCCGCGCCGGCCTGCAACTCCTCGCAGGTTACGTCTTCCCCGGTCTGGTAGCTGGCCATGTTGATGATGGGCAGCAACAGGTGTCTGCCCTCGGGCACTACGCACTGCCTGCGTGGCTGGAAGCGGCCATTGGTCCCTGCCAGGTTCCAGACCGGTCCCTCCTGGCCCAGTTCGCACAGGCGGCCGTCGGGATCCATGTAGGGCGCCACCCTCTGCGCATTGGCCCAGCGCCACCAACGGGCGGTCCATTCGCTCAGGGAAACGCCATCCACCGCTTCACGTGTAACCGCTGACGCTGCAGGTGCAGCGATCGCGTTCGCTTGACCTGCAAGCATCAGTACCGTGGCCACGCCGGCCAAGCGCAGCCTGCTGCCGATTCCGTTCTGCATTCCCTGCCTCGTCGTCCGTGGCGGCCACCATGCGCGGCCGGCTCGGCAGACACTGTATCGCAGCGCCGCCGCGCCGGTGCACTACACCCGCGGCATGTTCTTGGTCACGCAGTGGATGCCGCCGCCACCGCCGGCAATCGCATCGATATCCACCTGCTCGATGGTGCGACCGGGATACAGGTCTTCCAGCAGTTCACGGCAGTAACCATCGGCCTTCGCGTCACCAAACTGCGGTGCGATCACCGCACCGTTGATCGGCAGGTAATTGATGTAGCCGCGGGCAAGATCATCGTTGTCGCGGGTGTGCACATTGTCGCGCCCGCCCAGCGGCGGCGGCAGCGTATGCACCTGCAGCCTGCGACCGTCGGCATCGGTAGCCTCGCGCAGGATCTGCAGATGCTCGCGCGTCAGATCGTAATCGTACGACTCCGGGTCGTTGTCCAGGTTGGCGATCACCACGCCGGGGCGCACGAAGCGTGCGTAGAAATCCACGTGCGCATCGGTGATGTCTTCGCCAGCGATGCCGGGCAACCAGATCACCTTGCGCAGGCCCAGGTGGTGCTTCAGCTCCGCTTCGATATCCGCGCGTGACCAGCCCGGATTGCGGTTGCGGTTCACCCAGCAGCTTTCGGTCAGGATCGCGGTGCCGTGGCCATCGACTTCGATGCCACCGCCCTCGCCCACCAGATCGCTTTCCAGCAGCGTCGCGCCGCTCATCTGCGCCAGCCACGGTGCTACTGCACCGTCGTTGCGCGCACTCTGCTTGCCGCCCCAGCCATTGAAGTTGAAGTCGACCAGGCCCAGCTCGCCCTTGCCATCGGTAACGAAACAGCCGCCGTAGTCACGCACCCAGATATCGTCCAGCGGCACGTCGAGGAATTCGATGTTGTCACTGCCGCAGCGCTCCTGCGCCTGCCGGTGCTGTGCAGGACGGCACAGCACGCTGACCGGCTGATGGCGGGCGATGGTGCGCGCCAGTCGGGCGACGGCATTGTTCACGGCATCGGCCTGCGCGCCCCATACCCGCGGCTGTGCAGCGAAGGCCAGGAAGACGCGTTCCTGCGGACCGTGCTCATCGGGCATCTGCCACCCGGCCGGTGCAGCGGCACGGGCACGGGCGGGCAGTCCGGCCAGACCCAGCGCGGCCAGGGCGCCCAGGCCGGCGGTTGCGGCGAGTTGGGTGATGAAATGGCGTCGGGTAGACATGACAGGTTCCAGAGGTGGACCAAGAAGTCCAGCTGATCGATTCAGGCGCACCCGCTGATGCGCGACAAACCCATTTTGCCCTTGCAGATGGATGAGAACAAACGATAGATTCTGGGGAAATACGATTAGTCAGACTTATCGATCATGCTCAAGCATTGGCCCCCGCTGAATGCCCTGCGCGGCTTCGAGGCTGCCGCCCGGCTCGGCAGCTTCCATCGTGCCGCCGAGGAACTGCACCTGAGCCAGTCGGCCATCAGCCAGCAGATCCGCGGGCTGGAGGACTCCCTGGAACAGCCGCTATTCTTCCGCCAGGGCCGCAGCGTAACCCTCACCGATGCCGGCATCGACCTGCTGGAAACCACGCAGTCGCTGCTGCGGCAACTGGCCAGTGGCATCCGTCGGCTCGATCAGTACCGCAAGCCGAATCAACTGATCGTCAACACCAGCCCCGCCTTCGCGCGCCACTGGCTGGTCCCGCGACTGGGCGACTTCCGCCGCCAGCATCCACAGGCCGATCTGTGGCTGCTGACCAGCGAAGAAGCGCCGGACATGACCGCGCAGACACTGGACATCAGCATCCGCGATGATCTGCAGGCACAGGCGCATTGCGAGCATCGCGTACTGCTGCAGGACCGGCTGTATCCGGCCTGCCACCCCAGCGTGCTGGCGCTACCGGCTGCCGAGCGCAGCACCCTGCACGGCGAGCGCGAAATGGACTGGAGCCAGTGGCAGGTGCAGGGCGGCGCCGACGTCGGCCAGCAGCGCGAAGGCCTGAATTTCTCCGAGCCAGGACAACTGCTGGATGCCGCCTGCCAGGGCCTGGGGATCGCACTGGTTAGCGAACTGCTGGCCGCACCGGCGCGCGCGCAGGGTCTGCTGCAGCCGCTGGATGAGGCCTATGTGCGCGGACCGCGCTGGAGTTGGTTGCTGCACGAGGACAGCGCCCGCGATCCGCTGGTGATGCGGTTCTGTGAGTGGCTGCTGGCCACCCTGTCATTCGAAAAATAATGCCCACTGGCAGGCACCCACAGTGGCAAGCCCCTCAAACAGCTTCCTTCAGAACGCGCTTCAATCTGCGTGCGTGCGACTCAATTGCCTTCCAGTTCCAATCCCTCACCGGACTGAAGCGCACGCCACCTCGCTCCCTGCCAAGGGCAGAACGCTCGGAAATGACGTAAATCCTTGCAGTGCTGCTGGCATCCCGGCTGACGGGCAGAAGCACATGTATCAGCCCCCAACCTCCCGCGTGCGAGCGCAGCTTCCCGCTGTCTGGGCCCTTGGTCAGTTCATATTCCCGGGTACTGACCACGCCTCCCATCTCAGGGTACTGAACACCAACAAACAGTGTCCCTCCTCTCACATGCCGAAGTGACTCCGCATAACTGCAGAGTTCGTCAGCACTTTCGAATCGTTGAAGGTTGTCGCCTGGTGCCGAATAAATCTCGGTCACAAGCGAAGGACCGCGTTTGAAAACTGCGGTAGCCACTGCTTCTATCACTGTGGTGGAAACACCGGCCATCGCTTTTACCAATTCGAAGCTGGATATTCTGTAGCGGCCAAGCATCATCCTCCAGGCCGATTACGCCAACAATTGACCTTTTCGACCTCAATTATCGGCTTTCGGTTGCCCATCCTTGAGGGCATGGGTGATCGCGGCCTCGGCCAGCGGTGCCATCAGTGCATAGCCTTTCGCCGTCGGGTGCACGCCATCGGTTGCCAACTGCGCATCCAGTCCACCGGCACGGTTGGCCATCGCTGCGTAATAGTCCAGATAGACCAGACCCCGTGCATCGGCATGGCGCTTCAGCGCAGCATTCAATGCACGCACCTTGGGCGCAGGCGTGATGCCCGGCATCCACGGGTACTCGCTGACAGGCAGCACCGACGCCAGCACCACCGCGATGCCATGCGCCTTCGCCAGGTCCAGCATGGCCTGCAGGTTGTCCTCGATCATCGCCTGCGTGGCCGGACCGGTGTTGCCGGCGATGTCATTGGTGCCGGCCAGAATCACCACCACGCTCGGGCGCAGCGCCAGCACATCCTGCGAAAAGCGCACCAGCATCTGCGCGGTGGTCTGCCCGCTGATGCCACGATTGATGTAGCCCTTGCCCGGGAAGAAGCTACTGCTGCCGTCCGCACCCCAGCCTTCGGTGATTGAGTCGCCAAAAAACACCACGCGTGGCTGGCCCGCCCGTGGCGCGGGTAAAGCGGCATTGGCCGCGCGGTACTTCTGCAGTTGTGGCCAGTCGGACAGGCGCTGCTGCATGAAACGCACCTCGTCCGGCTGCACCTGCTCGACCGGCCTGGTCAGCAGCGGAGTGCTGGCCGCCTGCACCATCCCTGGCGTGGCCAGCGTTGCCATGAGCAGACCAGCCGGTAGCCACACCATTGAAACCATCCTGCGCATGAGCACCCTCCTCTGTCGACACGGGCAGTCTAGCGCGGCGTGCGAAGGGTCATTTTGCCGATGCAGCCGCCCTTGCCGCTACACCGGTCACCTTGGCCGGCATCCACATCCCCGGCGTCCAGCCACTGGCCTGCAGGATCGCCTTCGGGTTGTCCTGCTGGATCAGCGCACGCACAGCATCGCGCTTGTTGTCGGCCTGCAGGTAATACGCCTTGGCGATGCGATAGCCCACCCAGTAACCGAGGTCGTAGGGCTCCTGCGAACCCGGCGTGTAGTTGTACAACCAGGGCTTCAGATCGGTGCTGTCCATATCCAGCGCGAACGCGCTTTCGATATGCACTTCCCTGCCCCGCGTCCATCCAGCGTGGCGACCATTGCCGACATTGCCGGAAATCAGCTCGGCGATGAACTCGGCGATCCCCTCGCCCAGCGACTCGCGCAGCACCGTCGCCTGCGGGTCGCCCGCTTCGTACTCGCTCACGCCGGTCTGCTGGATATGCACGTACTCGTGCGCGATCACGTGCACAAAGCGGTCCTGCGCATTGGCGTTCATGAAGTCGGCCGCGCACAGCGCTTCCAGGCCGATCACCACCCCGTCCGGGTACGTCATGCCTACTGGCTTGCCGCGCCCCACCACGATCGCCACGGGCGGGAACTTCGCCTGCGGGTAGATCGCCTGCAGATTGGCGAACACCTGCACCAGTCGCTGCCGCACCGCCGGCAACTCCGCCAGACAGGCCCGTCCATTGGCATACACCGCAGGCTCGCGCGCCATCGCCTCGGCCATGCGCTCGGCGGTCACCCGGCGCAGCTTCGCGAACTGGGCCAGGCTCGGCGTGCCCTGTGCCAGATACTGCCCCAACTGGGCCACGCTGGGCTTGCCACCTGCCGCCTCGTACAGCGCGTAGAAGCGGGTGGCGTCGGAGGTCAGGATTTCAGGTCCCGGCACCGCCGCCTGGGTGGTGCCGACCACCCCGCCGAGGGCCAGGGCTAGCAGGCGACGCAACGACACGAACATGGCTCCGTCCTTGGTGGAGTGCACGCGAAGCGCGCAATCTATCACCGTGGCGGCGCATGCGCTGCCGTATCGTGCAACGCCCTGCCCTGCTGTGCCAGACTCGCGGCGACCGGCTGCCATGGACGCAAGGGGAAGACAGGATGATGATCGTTCCAGCCTACTGGGCCGAAGCCCGCCTGCAGGACAGGTACAAGGGCCGGCCGGTGGTGGTACGCCGATTCGGCTGGTCCGACGACGACCAGGATGCCGCACAGGCCCACGCCGATGCGCGTGCACGCGAAGCGCTCGATGACATCCTCAGCGGCCAGTCCGTGCCGCGTCGCGAGCGACGAACCAACTACGGTGTCGAGGGCATCCCGATCCGCGAGCAGATCGTGCAGCGCAGGGATGATGTCATCGTCACCCGCAACAGCTACGGCGCGTTGTGCCTGAACACCCCCGATGTCCTGTTTGCCGACATCGACCACGTGCCCACTCCATCAGGCTGCGCATTGCCGCTGCTCGGCGCACTGGGGCTGCTGGCAGCCGGTGCACTGATCGGCGGGGCCCTGGGCAATTTCAATATCGGCCTGGCGTCCGGCGGCATCGCGATGGTGGTGGTCAACCAGATCATGTCACAGCGGCGCAAGCGCCGGCTGGCCCGGTCCGGCGGCGCCGAAGGCATCGCATTACAGCGTGTGCAGGCGTTCGTCGAACACCACCCCGACTGGCACCTGCGCGCCTACCGCACCCCGGCCGGGCTGCGCGTGCTGGCGATGCATGCCACGTTCGAACCACAGGATGCGCAGGTGCATGCCTTCTTCAAGGCTCTGGGTACCGACACGTTGTATGCACGCATGTGCACGCTGCAGCATTGCTTCCGTGCGCGGCTGACACCGAAGCCGTGGCGGCTTGGCATCATCGCGCGTATCCGTCCACCGGTGGCGGCCTGGTCGGCCGAGCAGGCCAGCAACCCCGACCGCCTGGCCTGGATTGCCGAATACGAAAGGGAAAGTGCCGGTTTCGCCGCATGCGCCTATGTGCGCAGCTTCGGCGATGAGCGACGTGTGGACGCCAAGGCCGAACGCGTGCGCGACCTGCACGATCGGATGTCGCGCGCACTGGATAACCTGCCGCTGGGATGAGCGCGGATCTCGCTCAGCGGCCGCCCTGCACGAAGGGCTGACCCGCCAATGTGGTTCCCACCTGCAGAGCGACCTGCTGCCCGTCCTTGGCGAAAGTACTGCTGCAGTTGTTGCCGCCCTTCTGGCAACCCACTTCCGGGAAACCCTCCAGTACTTCGGGCGCATCGCGTGGCGCGCTCGCCTGCCACCCTGCGGCATCAAGCAGTCGCTTGGCCTTGGTATAGGGCATGCCGGGGGTGATGCCCAACGCTGCCAGCTCAGCCGGCAGCGGCTGGGCGAATGCAGCGACCGGAACAACGGACATCGACAGCGATACGGCGAGGATGAAGGCCTTCATGGAGCGAACCCGTAGCGGACATCAGAAGCGCAGCGTACCGCAGCTTTGTGGCCGCTCCATGCCTGCATCACAGATGGTTACGCAACACCCACAGGGGGATACCTGGAGACGACGGCTGAAACAGAAAGGCCGCCCCGGAGGGCGGCCTTGCCGGATTACTTCGCGTTCTTCACGTAAGTGTCGAACCAGTTGAGCATTTCATAGACCAGCTGTTCGTTCGACTCCAGTGCGGTGTACCAATGCGGCTCGTTCGGCAGCATCACCAGCCTGGTGGTACCACCATTGCCACGGATCGCCTGGTACAGCTTGCGCGACTGGAACGGCTCGGTGCCCGGGTTGGCATCGTCCTCGCCATGGACCAGCAGCAGCGGCAGCTTGATCTTGTCGGCGTAGAAGAACGGCGAGGCCTTCAGGTACACATCCTGCGCCTGCCACACCGAGCGGCGCTCGTTCTGGAAGCCGAACGGGGTAAAGGTCTTGTTGTACGAACCACTGGTCGCCACGCCGGCCTTGAACAGGTTGGTGTGGGCGATCAGGTTGGCAGTCATCAGGCCACCATGGCTGTGGCCGGTCACGCCGATGCGGTTGCGATCGACCACGCCCAGTTCCACGGCCTTGTCCACCGCCGCCTTGGCGTCGGCTTCCAGCTGTTCCAGATAGGTGTCGTAAGCGTTCTTCGGGTCACCCACGATCGGGAACGAGGCGTTGTCGATGATCGCGTAGCCGGCCAGCAGCATCAGGCGGTACGGCTGCAGACGGGTGAAGGTCTGCTGCGAACCGGACACCTGGCCGGCCTGTGCGGCATTGGCGAAGTCGGCCGGGTACGCGTACAGGATCGCCGGTACGCGCTGGCCTTCCTTGTAGCCCGGCGGCGTGTACAGGGTGAACGACAGGTCCACGCCATCGGCGCGCTTGTAGGTCACCAGGCGTTTCTGGATCTGCCGCACTTCCGGGGTCGGGTCGACCAGCTTGGTCAACGCGGTGGGCCTGGACTCGAACTGCGCTTCGCCGGCCTTGGCATCGGCGATGCGCTCACCGAGCAGACGCACGAACGCGTTCGGCGGGTCCATCACCGACTGGTGCCAGGTGACCAGATGGCCCGGCGTGGCACTGAAACCGATGACCTGCTCATAGGCATCCGCATCGCTGCGGAACAGGCGTTCGCTCTTCAGCGTCCCCAGGTTGAGCGCGTCCAGGAACGGACGGTCGCCCTGCGGCGACGCACCCTGCCCGCGCAGGAACACGGTGTTGCCCTCCTGGCGCACCACCGGCGCACCGCTGGGCAGGCGCTTGAACACCAGGTTGCCCGGGTTGCCATACAGCTCATCGCTGGACATGTCCCACAGCAGTCGCCCTTCCTTCTTCGGCTGGTCCACATCGACGATGCGGGTCTGCATCCAGTGACGGTTCTCGTCGTTCTCGAACTGGAACGACACAGCCGGGTCGGCCGACCACGCAAAGCCCTCGAAACGCTGCGCGGTGCGGGCGATTTCCACCGGCTTGCCGGTGAACGGCGCCTTCAGCATCAGCACGCGATCACGATGCGGCACGCTCACCTTCCAGTCCCCCTTGTCCAGCGCTTCGGCATAGACCAGGGTAGCCGGGTCGGTGGAGCGCCAGTCGTAACCGCGCGGGCCTTCCGGCACGCCGTGTACCGGCACGCGATCGGCCAGCGGCAGGCTGGCCAGCACCGTGTTGCGGCCATTGCCGAGGTCCAGCACGGCCACATCGTTGGCGAAGCGCTGGTAGGTCACCGCATGCGAGAACGGCGCCTTCAGGGTTTCGGTCAGCACATGCACGCCATCGGGTGCGGCGTTGACGTCGTTGTACAGCGCCGGCTGGCCAACCGGGCGCACGCTGCCGGCAGCGGCATCGACCACCGCCAGCTGCGAGGCACCGTAATAGGCGAACAGCTTTTCATCGTGCACGCTGGTCAGCGTGTCGCGCGCTTCATAGGTGCTGCTTTCGCCACTGCTGCCCAGCGATTCCTGCGCGTCCGGACCGGTGGGCGTGCCGCCGTTGGAAGGCGCCGGCCCCTGGTTGGCAGGTACCAGCTTCACCAGCAGGCTCTGGCTGCCACCCAGCCACTGCACGGTGCTGCCGAAAATGGGGTTCAGCTGCACGTTCGGCACCTGCTTCACCTGGCCGGTGGCGGCGTCGCCCACCCACAGCTGCACGCTGGTATCGACCGCATTCTGGAAGGCGAAACGGCTGCCATCGGCCGACCACTGCGCGGCCCCTGCGCAGCCCTGCGGCAGGTTGACCTTGGTGCTCTTGCCGCTGGCAATCTCGACCAGAGTGAAGTCGGCCACACAGGCCGGAATGCCATAGCCGCCGGGGGTGTCGTGGCGGCTGCGGTTCTTCGGTTCCAGGCGCACGCCGGCCAGCTTCAGGTACGGCTGCGCCACGCGGGTGATGGACGGATAGGTCTGCGCGGTGGTCAGCAGCAGCCGCTGCCCGCTGGGGTCGATGTTCGGTGCTGGCGGCGGCGGGGCCTTGAGTACCTTGAGCAGATGTTCCGGCGGCTTGGCGTAGTCGGCGAAGGCCGGGCCGGCGGCCAGCAGGCCGAGCGTGGCAACGGCAACGGCCGCCGCCAGAGAGGTACGACGGATGAGCATCCTTTTCCCCTGGGAGTGAGTTGGGTACCCGCACTGCGGGCATGGGCCGAATCTAACACCCCCGGCCCACCGGGAAATGGGCCGGAATGGCTAGTCGCCCCATCCTGCAAAGCGTGGCCCTGCATGGCCCGGCCCCTTCCCTGGATACCCCTCGGCTACTGCCGTGCGTGCAGCTCCCAGGTGGACAGATAATCGGGATCGATCACCGTCACCCCGCTGGACCGCAACTGGTACTCGCCCGGCGCGGCCGGCAGGTACTGGTCCAGCATCGGCGGCAGGTAGCGCTCATGCCCATCATCGCCATCGGCCAGCACCAGTCCCTCTTCGGCACTGACCCGCAGCACGGTACCGGCAAACTGCTCCAGCCCCTGCACCTGGCCATCGCCGCCAAAACGGGTAACGCCCACCAATACCAGCTTGCCAATCATCTGCGCGGCCTTGGCATCATCCAGATCCAGGGGCGGCAGGGCTCCTCTCGATTCGTTGCTCATCGTGCACCTCGGAAGCCTGCGTGGACATCGTGGACGAGATGCGCGCCCAGTGCTGCGAACGAAGCAGCGTCGTGGGGCGACTCGCATGCATGTAGTGGCTCTGCGCACTGCGGGATGCAGAGCCAACCATCGGCGCTCAACTCACGGAAGAATTCTGTCTGACGCTGCATGAACCGCAGCAGCGGTTTCAGCATGTTCGCCGACACCAGCGCGTTTGGCCTGGGAAACAGGCCGGTCGCTGATGCGGTAGGGGTACGCGTGAACAGGACAGTGCATCGCGGGCCTCCTTGCCGGGGGAGTGGCCTCGCAGGACCACCTTCAACGCTGCGCAATGTGCGGAAAACGAGCTGGTGCGTTTCGGTCACGGGAAAGCGGCAGGGATGCCTGCTACGCAAGGCTACGACTGCGCTTGATCGTCTACACGGTTGGATGCTGCCACCGCTCACGGAATGGCGAAGTGAAGAAAATCCCATGACATCCGGGCCGGGCAACTCCGCTTGCAGCAAACATCCGAGCCCGAAGCGCCCGGCCCCCGATTCCAGCAATCGTCAATTACATTTAACCTGTGATTCACCTGGCCCACTTTACGGTCAGCGCTCAACATGCAGGGAACGCTTATGTTTGGGTACGCATTCACACGGCCGTGGGCAATCGCCCTATGTTCGGCCTCGCTCTGCGCCTGCACACACGCGACTGATCATTCGTCGACTTCTCAAGGACCCGTTACCATGGCATCGACCGCCTCCGACGCAGCAACGCCTTCTGCGCTCAGCGCAGACCAACTGCTGTTGCGCCTGCTGGATCTGATCAAGGACACCACCTCCACCCGTGAACTGACCCTTGAACGGGTATCGCAGGCCATGCGGGCGCCCGCGCAGCGTTTCGGCCCGGGGCATTTCGGCTATGGCGGCACGCTGACGCCGGAATGGAGCTACGGCCTCGAGGTCCAGAAGGCTGGCGCCGCCGATGCGCGTCTCGATCTCAATTTCATCGACACCACCGCCGACCGCAAAGCCAACGCAACGGCGATCTGCCAGGTCGACTTCGACCAGTTCGCCTCGGGTCTGCAGGCCGCGGGCTTCAAGCGCGACACCATCCGCGGCGAGCACGGCCGGGTCATCCATGACCGTTTCGATCGCCCGGATCTGACCATCAAGGTCGGCACGATGGCTGAGGATGCAACCCCGTCTGGCAAGCCGGCGCATGCCTGCGTCCGCCTTGTGACCGTGCAGTAAGGAGCACCGCACCATGCCTACGCTTTCAGCGGATACGGAACGCCTGCTGACCGAATTTGCAGGAAAACCCGATGTAACGGCCGATCAGGTCGACAACCTTCGCAAGGCCATTGCCAATTCTCCGGCGCTGGCAACCCAGGTCGACTTGGCCATCACCGCCGGTCATCTGCAGCGCTTCGAGCTGTTGCCCGCCGACAGCAATGTGGGCGGCGAGTACGTCAGCGGCGCAAAGGCCATCCGCCTGCCGGCATCCAGTCTGTCCACGCTGGCAGCCCCGGACAAGCACGATGCTGCAGAGCTGACGTTCGTCCTGGGCCATGAGATCCAGCATGGGCTCAATGATGCAGCGACCGAACGGGCCTACGAGCAGTTTGAATCCGATATTGCAGACATTGCCGCGCGCGATTCGACCCACGACTACACCCAGGCCATCGGCACCCTGCTCGCAGCCAACCGGCGCGACGAGGCATCGGCGAACATCGAGGGCTGGAATGCACTGGTCGGCATGGTCAAGACCGCCAACCCGGACGCCACCCTGGAGGATGTATACAACGCAAGTACCCGTGCAAACGAGTTCGTGCGCGTGCAGCCCGGGCCGCCGATGACCTACGCCGCGCATCCGGACCTGACGCTCAACGCAGACCTGAGCATGACCGCCACCGCTGCCAATATCGAGGGCATGGGCAAGCACTACTACGACGAAGGCGTGTCGTCCGGGCTGGGGCCCAATGGCAATTCTGACTACCAGAATTTCTACGCAGCCTCTGCCATCAGCCGCGCCTGCGAGGAAGAGGCCAGGAATCCGGCGCCCGATGGCATCAGCAGGATGTCGGTGAACATGGCACAGCTGGGCCTGCAGGAAAGCCTGCTGGAACAAAACGGCCTGTATCTGGGCGAGGGCACGCCGCCACGACAGCCCTACTTCGATACCAGCACTTCGCCGTCCACGCTGCATTATTTCGACCACACCGAGGGTACCTACGCCCACGTGCCCATCACCGCGCAGGCAACCGCCACTCCCTCGGTCGAGGCCCACGCTGCGTCGCTGGCGGGCGGCAACGACCGTGCCCTGCACGACCAGATCCGCGGCAAGGTGGCAGAGCTGGATGCCGCCAACGGCCGCAGCTTCGACGCCTCCAGTGAACGCCTGAGCGCAAGCCTGCTGGTGCTGGCCCGCGAGAACGGCCTGGACCGCGTGGATCATGTGGTGCTCAGCCGCCAGGCGGGAGATGTCGCCGCGGCACAGAACGTGTTCGTGGTGAAGGGCGCGCTGGATGATCCTGCGTCACTGCGCGCATCGGCAGCTACCGCTGAAGCCGCGCAGCGGCCGGTGCAGGAAAGCCTGGACAGCCTCGCCCTCGTCAACCAGCGTCAGGCCGACCACGCCTCGCAGGAACAGACGCGCCAGCAGGTGCAGGAGCAGCAGCGCAGCGCGCTGTCGCATTGAGGACACGGGCGGCGCCGGGCATCGCCCGGCGCAACCCACGCGTGGGCCACGCTAGAATGCGCACATGCGTACCGTCCATGCCCTCCGCTACATCACCCCCTTGCGGGAAGGTGGCTCATTGCCCGCCGTGGTCGAGACCGACGACGACGGTATGGCGGTGCTCAAGTTCCGTGGTGCCGGCCAAGGGCCGAAGGCGCTGATTGCCGAGTTGATCGCGGGCGAGATGGCACGCGCGGTGGGCCTGCCGATTCCGGAGATCCTGTTCGTGGAGCTGGACAGCGAGTTCGCCCGCACCGAGCCTGACCCGGAGATCCAGGACCTGATCCGCGCCAGCGAAGGCCTGAACCTGGGCCTGGATTACCTGCCCGGCGCGATCAACTACGACCCGGCGGCGATGCCGGTGGACGCCGAGCTGGCCTCGCGCATCGTCTGGTTCGATGCGTTCACCAGCAACGTCGACCGCACCACGCGCAATCCGAATCTGATGGTCTGGCACCGCAAGCTGTATCTGATCGACCACGGTGCGGCGATGTACTTCCATCACGACTGGGCCAACGCCGGCGATGCCTGCGAGAAGCCCTTCGTGCTGATCCGCGACCACGTGCTGCTGTCGTTCGCCAGCCGTATCGCCGAGGTGGATGCCGAACTGGCCGCGCGCCTGCCGGATGCGGAAATCGAGCGCATCGTCGGCCTGGTGCCGGACAGCTGGCTGGTCGATGAGCCAGCCTTCGACAGCCCCCAGGCTTACCGGCAGGGCTACATCAACTACCTGAAGCATCGCCTGAAGGTGCGTGCGGTGTTCGTGCAGGAGGCCATCCGTGCCCACGCTGCACACGTATGACTATGCCGTCATCCGCGTGGTACCGCGGGTGGAACGCGAGGAGTTCATCAACGTCGGGGTGATCGTGTCCTGCCCCGGCGCACGTCACCTGGAAGCGGCGATCGAGCTCGATGCCGCACGCCTGCACGCCTTCGCGCCGACGCTGGATATTGAAGCGCTGCAGCCGTGGCTGGATGCCATCGTGGCGATCTGCCGGGGCGATGCGGGCGCCGGTCCGATCGCGCAGCTGCCCGCGCGCGCGCGCTTCCATTTCCTGACCGCCAAGCGCAGCTCGGTGGTGCAGATGTCCAGCACACATGTGGGCCGCACGGCGGACCCGGCGGGCGTGGTCGAACACCTGATGGCGAAGATGGTGCGGGTGCCGACCTAGCGCGCTACTTGCCGCCGCCCCAGCGTGCGGTCATTTCGCTGCGGATCGGCGTGCGTTCGGTGTTGCTGTCCGTGGCGGTGAAGCGCATCGCCTTGACCGCGTTCAACGCCCAGCCGCTGAAGGCCGTCGACGGCTTGGCATCCACCACCTTTACGTCATACGTGCGGCCGCGCTTGTTGACCGAATAGGCCACGGTCACTTCCTCTGCAAACTGCACACGCCCGGGATCGGCATTCAGTCGTGGGCGGAAGGTGCCTTCCACCGGCTTCCAGTATGTCAGCGCGTCGGCCTGCTGCAGCTGCAGCGGCTCGGGAGACGCGGCGATGGCCATCGGACTCATCGCCAGGGTGAGCGCGAGGGCAGCAGCGCGGAGCAGCATGGGAGGCATGGTTGTCATTCCTTGTACGCCAGTGGTAGGTGCTCAAGCGTACGCCATCACGGGCTTTTCCGGTTCACCGCAACGGTCACCGCGAAGTAGGGAATCGCGCTCCACTGCCCGCGCGGATGATGCAGCGATTCCACGCCCATGCCGATCTGGTAATTCACGCTGCCCGGCTGCTGGCGCCAGAAATAGGGCGCGCCATTGCTCCAGCCACAACAGACGTACGTCAATGGCGGCATGCCGAAGGCCTGCTGCAGATAGGCTTCAACACCCGCCGCCGACGCGCCGCTGACGCGATACCGCGCTTCCATCGGCTGGAGGTAGGAAGCGTCGTCCTGGGTGCAACCGACGTATTCCAGATCGGCGGGTTTTCGGCCCATCGCCTGCAGGAAATCCTGGCAGACGGTGTCGGGCCGGGCCAGGCCTTCGGCGCGGCCGTGCAACTCCCACTCCGCGATCGCAGCGGCGGGCGTCTGTGCGCCGGCAGTGCCGACGCTGCCGATCAGCAAAAGATGCAACAGGGTGATGGCAGATCCTCTGCAGGCGTGGCAAGACGCCATCGTAAACGAGCGACGCCACCACCCGCTGCGCACGCTTCGATCAACGCTCACGCGCCATGCTCTGTTCGGTGAAGCGCGCCACGCAGAAATCCAGAAAGCTGCGCAGCTTCGGCGTCACCTGGCGATGGCGGGGATACAGCAGGTTGATCGAGGTGGACACCGGCACGAATCGAGGCAGCACCTCCACCAGGTCGCCGCTGGCCAGAGCGGCGGACATCATCTCGAATGGCTGCAGGATCAGTCCCAGCCCACCGACCGCAGCGGTCAGCAGCGGCTCGGCCTGGTTGACCATGAAGCGACTGGAGACCGGCACGGTCAACACGCCGCCCTGCGGGTCATGGAAGCTCCACCGCGTACGGATCACCGAGTGGGCGAAGCCCAGGCATTTGTGCCGGCTCAGGTCCTGCGGGTGGACGATCGGTGGCCGTGCGGCCAGATAGCCGGGGGCAGCGCACAGGGCCAGCGGGTACGGCCCCAGACGGCGCGCGACCAGGCCGCTGTCGGCGAGATCACCGGTGCGGAACACCAGGTCGTAGCCGTCTTCAACCACGTTGACCAGGCTGTTGGACAGGTTCAGATCCACCTGCACGTCGGGATACTGCTGCATGTAGGCCACCACCGCAGGCCCCAGCGCATGCACGCCGAAGGTGACCGGCGCACTGATCCGCAGCCGGCCCATCGGTCGCCCGCGCGCGATCTCGGCCAGCTGCTCGGCACTCTCCACTTCCTCCAGGATGACCCGGGCGCGGGCCAGGTACGCCTGCCCGAAGTCGGTCAGGCTCTGCTTGCGCGTGGTGCGGTTGAGCAGGCGCACGCCCAGATGCTGCTCCAGCGTCTGCACATGCTTGCCGACCAGTTGCGGCGACAGGTCCAGTGCCTCGGCAGCGGCGGCGAACGAGCCAACCTCGGCCACCTTGGCGAAGCTGCGCAGGGGTACGATCAGGTCCATTGCAAACTATTGTTTTCCAATGAAACGCCAGATTACCCCTTCTATCGTTCGCCGGCCACGCGCACAGTAGCGCTCTGTTCCCCCCTGCCCGGCCAGCGGCCGGCGTTCCCTTTGGAGACCCCATGACCCAGGTTGTCCGCATCCACGCCTATGGCGACGCCGATGTGCTGCGCGTTGACGATATCGACGTACCCGCTCCTGCCGCCGATGAGATCCAGATCCGGGTCAAGGCCATCGGCCTGAACCGCGCCGAGGTGATGTTCCGCAACGGTGCCTATCTGCAGCAGGCGGAGTTCCCGAGCCGCTTGGGCTATGAAGCGGCGGGTCTGGTTGAGGCCGTAGGCAGCGCGGCGACCGGCTTCGCTGCCGGCGATGCTGTCAGCGTCGTGCCGCCGCTGGATATCGCCCGCTGGGGCACCTATGGCGAGCTGGCCAACGTGCCGGCGCGACTGGTGGTGAAGCATCCGCCGTCGCTGGGCTTCGAGCAGGCCGCTGCGGTGTGGATGCAGTACGTCACCGCCTGGGGCGCGTTGCTGGAGCAGGCCAAGCTGGGTGCCGGCGATTTCGTCATCATCACTGCAGCGTCAAGCAGCGTTGGCCTGGCTGCCATCCAGATCGCCAACGCGGTGGGCGCAACGCCGATCGCGGTAACCCGTGGCCCGGGCAAGCGCCAGGCGCTGCTCGATGCCGGTGCTGCCCATGTCATCGCCACCCAGGAGCAGGACCTGGTGGCCGAAGTCGCCCGCATCACCGCAGGTGCTGGCGCACGCGTGGTGTTCGATCCCATCGGCGGCCCGCAGTTCGTGCCGCTCACAGAGGCGATGGCACGCGGCGGCATCCTGCTGGAGTATGGTGCGCTGAGCAGCGAGCCGACGCCGTTCCCGCTGTTCAACGTATTGGGCAAGTCGCTGACGCTGAAGGGCTACCTGTACTCGGAAATCGTGTCCGACGATGCGGCGCTGGCGCGTGCGAAGGCGTTCATCGTCGATGGCCTGGACAAGGGCGTGCTGGCGCCGCTGATCGCCAAGGTGTTTACGTTCGCACAGATCCAGGACGCGCACCGTTACCTGGAATCGAACGAGCAGATCGGCAAGGTGGTAGTTACGGTTTAACCGGTTGCGCGATACCCCTGTGGCGTTGGGAATGTACCCGCAGGGGTCGTCAATGCTGTTGCCAGCGCCGTGTGCTACAGAGGCACGCGGCGGGCGATGTAGTTGATCACATTGCCCACGGCATCCGGATCGACGTTGGCCAGGCCGACCAGTACGTATCCCTGCTCAGGCATCACCACAATGGCGCTGTTCGAACCGGGCGCCCCGCCCTCGTGGCCGAACTGGCGCTGCCTTCCCTCGCCCTGAACCATGAACCCGTAGCCATACCAGCCCTTGTGGTTCTGTGGACGGGTGGCCTGCTGCAACCACACCGGCGAGACCAGCTTGCCGGTACGCAGGGCCTCGGCGAACTTCAACATGTCACCTGCGGTGCTGTAACCGCCGCCGGCGGCAGTCCCTCGCCATGGCAGGGACTTGGTTTCGCTCACCCACAGCCCTTTCACTAGGGTATAGCCGGTTGCACGATGTGGAACGTCCACCGATTCCGGTTCAAAACCGGTTTCCGTCATGTCTGCCGCGCGCAGAACATGCTCGTTGACATAGTCGTAGTACGTCTGCCCGGACACCGCCTCGATGATCCGGCCGAGCACGACGAAACCATAGTTTGAATACCCATCCTGGCTGCCTGCAGCAAACTGCGGAGCATCCTTGGCGAAGCGCTGCACATAGTCGCTGTGCGTTTTCAGCGACGCCGCCTAGTTCTCGAAATCATCACCGAAGAAATCTCCGAGGCCGCCGGTATGGCTGAGCAGTTGCCGGATCGTGACCGTGCCTGCCACCGTTTTGTTCGGATAGTCCGGCAGACGCTTGCCGATGGTGTCATCCAGGGCCAAGCGACCTGCTTCGGCCAGTTGCAGGATGGCCACTGCGGTGAACATCTTGTTGGACGAAGCAAGGCGGAACTGCGTCTGCGCATCGACGGGCACGTGCTGCTCGCGGTTGGCCAGCCCTCCCTGCCACTGCAGCAGCACCCTGCCATCGTGCGCGACCAGCACGGTGCCAGACAGCGAATCACTTGCCTGCAGGGCGTTGAGCCGGGCGGTACTCTGGGCCAGGAGTACCGGCAGCTCCATGCGCACAGGCTGGAACTGCGGCGGTGTCGGCACGCCTTCCAACTGGAACACCTTCACGTGGCGCGGCGCGGCAGGGTCCATTTCCGCAGTCAACAGCATCGCCCGTTCGCTGTCTTCGCCCAGCACCAGCACTTCGGCCTTCTCAGGCGTGTTTGAGCGTACTTCGAGCACCTTCATCGGCCCATTGGACGCACGGAACTCCAGGTAATCCTGCGGACCGCTGCCGGTCCTCTTTGCGTACCTGTCGGCGAACGCCTGCAACGCCTGGAGACTGTTGGCATTGAAGGCGGACAGCCATTCATCGACGGCGTCCTGTGCGCGTGAGCCGGTTGATTCAACTGGCACTGCAGCCGCACCAGCACTGAATGACACCGCCAACAGCAAGGCGAAGGTAAGTGGGAAGACACAGAAGCGTCGACGACGCACGGACATGGCGGATCCTTCGCAGACAGGGCGTAGCCCCATCCTAGACGACAACCGCGCAGGTCGCTGCACTGCAGCCGGCATCAGATGCCGACGCTATTCCGGCAACGCATACGCCATCACATAATCCCCCGCCGGCGTCTCCATGAAATGGTGCCCGCCGGCCATGATCACCACGTACTGCCGCCCGCCGTGCTCGTACACCATCGGGTTGGCCTGGCCGCCCGCCGGCAGCTTGGTATGCCACAGTTCCTTGCCGGTCTTCAGGTCGATGGCTCGCAGCAGGTCGTCGGTCGCTGCGGCGATGAAGATCAGGCCGCTGGCGGTCACCACCGAACCGCCATTGTTCGGCGTGCCGATTTCGATGGGCAGGCCGGAGCGGATGCCGAACGGGCCGTTGCCGCGTGCGCTGCCGAACGGCCGGTCCCACAGCAGCTTGCCGCTGCGCAGGTCGATCGCACGGATGCCGCCATAGGGTGGCTGCTTGCACAGCAGGCCGGTGAACGGCAGCCGCCAACCGGCATTGACGTCGATGCCATAGGGCGTCCCCACCTGCGGATCCCCTGCCCCTTCGGCCCCGCCCTTGTCAGCACGCATCTGCTCGCGTGGCAGCCAGCCTTTGCGATCAGCCTCGGCACGCGGCACCAGCCGGTTGTAGTTGGGCATGTCGTTGTAGTTGGCCACGATCACGCCGCGCCGCGTATCGATGGCCACGCTGCCCCAGTCCGAACCACCGTTGTAGCCGGGGTATTCGATGGAATGGTGATCGCTGCTCGGCGGCGTGTAGAACCCCTCGTAATGTGCCTTGCGGAACTGGATGCGGCAGACCAGCTGGTCGATGGGGGTGATGCCCCACATGTCGCGCTCGGTCAGCGCATCCTCGCGCCGCAGCGTGTGGTACAGCGAGAACAGCTGGGTGGCGGCACGCTGCTCGGGCTCTACACCGCCCTGCGGCACCTTGCGCTCTTCGGCCGGAGTCAGCAGCTGGCCGTTGCGACGGTCGAGGATGTACATGTCGCCCTGCTTGGTGGGCAGCAGGATTGCCGGCACCTTGCCGGATGCCGTCGGGTAGTCGATCAGGCTGGCCTGCGAACCCAGGTCGTAATCCCAGACGTCCTTGCGCACCGCCTGGAAATGCCAGACCGGCTTGCCGGTGGCTACATCGATGGCGACCAGCGAGGTCGCGTACCTGTTCTGGTTTTCCGTGCGCGAGCCACTCCAGTAGTCGCCCGCGGCATTGCCCATCGGCAGGTACACCAGGCCCAGTGCTTCATCACCGGTCGCGGTGGTCCACATGTTCGGTGTGCCACGCGTATAGGTCTGCTCACGCGGTGGCAAACCGCTGCGCTCGGGCTGGTCCATGTCCCACGCCCAGCGCAGCTTGCCGCTGATCGCATCGTAGGCCTGGATGACGCCGGAAGGCGCGTCGCGGCGCTGGCCGTCCAGTACCTGGTGGCCGGTGACGATGACACCGCGGACGATCGCGGGCGGCGATGTGATCGAGACGTAACCCGGTGGCACCTCGCCCATGCCCAGGGTGATGTCGACCTGGCCGTTGTTGCCGAAATTCGCACAGGGGTGACCGCTGTCGGCGTCCACCGCGATCAGGCGGCCGTCCAGGGTGCCTTCGATGATGCGTGCACTGCACGCTGCGCGGCTGCCGGGCGCCGCGCTCCGGCTGATACGGGTCGGCGGCGGTGCGGGCAGCGCCAGATCGGCGGCCACGTCAGCCAGTGCGGCATCGGCGAGCGTCGGCGCACTGGGCTGTTCGTAATAGGACACGCCACGGCAGGCGGCCGTGTACGGGATCGAGGCATCCTTCACCTTCGGATCGAACCGCCATAGCTCCTTGCCGCTGCCGGCATCGAGGGCGACCAGTTGATTGCGTGCGGTGCACAGGTACACCCGATCACCGATCTTCAGTGGCGTGGTTTCCGCACCCCAGCGCTTCTTGGGCAGGTCGCCGGTGCGGAACTGCCACGCCAGCTGCAGGGTGCCTACATTTTCAGGGGTGATCTGCTGCAGCGGCGAATAGCGGGTGGCAGCATTGCTGCGCCCCCAGGCCGGCCAGTCGCCCTCCGCCGGCTGGTCGGCCGGCTGCAGACCGGTGGTGTCACGGGTCGGATCGAGCCCGGCGCTGACCGCCGGCTCCGGGAACGGCTGGTGCCCGTCAATCAGGCCATGTGGCGCGAACGCGAGGCCGAAGGCGGCCACGAACACCAGCATCAGCACGGCCGCCACGCTGCGCGACAGGCGCCTGGATACCGGCGCCTGCAGGGTCGGCGCCAGCAACGCCAGGATGATGCCGAGCACCGTCACCAGGCCCAGCCGTGGCACCCAGCGCCAGTAATCACTGCCCGACTCCCACCAGGTCCACAGCAGGCTGCCGAGGAAGACCAGTGCATACAGCAGCGCACCGCTACGGCGATTGCCCCACAGCAGGATGCCGCAGACCAGCAGGCCAAGGCCGGCGATGGCGTAGTACCAGGAGCCCCCGAGGCTGGCCAGCCAGCCACCGAGCCCGCCGATGACCAGGCCGAGCACGATCAGCAACAGGGCCAGGACGGTGATGAGCGGGTGGCGGGAGGTGGGCGTGGCGACGGAAGCGGACTGCGGCGTGGCGGACATCGACGATCTCCGGGGGCAGCATGCGCCCTTATGCCACCGTCACCGTGAAGTGCGTGCGTATTTTCGAACGCAGACACGACAACGCCGGCACAAGGCCGGCGTCGTCGGGTACCTCAGCATCGCGCCAGGATCACTCCTGCGCGGCGTCCTCGCTGCTGGCAGCAGCCGGTGCGCCGTCGGTCGCGGCCGGGGTGGCGGCGGCCACCTCGTCCTCGTCCTCATCGATCGAGGCATCCATGCGCTCCACCGCCTGCAGCTTCTCGTCCTTGGACAGGCGGATCAGGGTCACGCCCTGGGTGTTGCGGCCGACGCGGCTGATTTCCGAGCCACGCGTACGCACCAAGGTGCCGCCGTCGGAGATCAGCAGGACTTCATCGTCGGTCCCCATCAGCACCGCGGCAACCAGCTTGCCATTACGCTCGGTGGTCTGGATGCCGATGACGCCCTGCGTGCCACGCCCCTTGCGCGGGTAATCCGGCAGCGGGGTGCGCTTGCCGTAGCCGTTTTCGGTGGCGGTGAGGATGTACCGCAGGTTGGCGTCGTCGGCTCCTTCGATCACCGCGTCGCCGGTGGCGATGGCCTCCTCGACACCGTTGTCGTCCTCGCTCTCATCCTCGACGCCGCCAGCACTCTCGGCCACGATCAGGCTGACCACTTCCTCGCCGGCCGGCATCTTGATGCCACGCACGCCGGTAGCGGTACGACCCATCGAGCGGACCTTGTCTTCACCGAAGCGCACGGTCTTGCCGTTGGAGGCGAACAGCAGGATGTCGCGCTCGCCATCGGTCAGGCCGACGCCGACCAGGGCATCGCCCTCGTCGAGGTTGATCGCGATCTTGCCGCGGGCCAGACGGAAGGCGAACTCGCCCAGCGGGGTCTTCTTGACCGTACCGTTCTTGGTGGCGAAGAACACGAACTGGCCATCGGCGTACTCGCGCACCGGCAACACGGCCTGCACGCGTTCGCCGGGCTCCAGCGGAATCCAGTTGATGATCGGACGACCGCGGGCGTTGGAACCGGCTTCGGGCAGCTGGTACACCGGCAGCCAGAACACCTTGCCCGAACTGGTGAAGGTCAACAGCGTGTCGTGCGTGTTGACCAGCCACAGCTGTTCGATGAAATCCTCTTCCTTGGTCGACGCCGCGCTGCGGCCACGGCCGCCACGGCGCTGCGCGCGGTACACGCTCACCGGTTGGCGCTTCACGTAGCCGGCGTGGGAGACGGTGACCACCACGTCTTCCGGGGCGATCAGGTCGAGGATGTCGAGATCTTCTTCGCTGTGGCGGATCTCGGTACGGCGCTCGTCACCGAACTCGGCACGCACGTTGATCAGCTCTTCGCGGATCACCTGCAGCAGGCGGTCGGGATCTTCCAGGATATGGATCAGCCCGGCGATCACTTCCAGCAGCTGCTTGTATTCCTCGGTCAGGCGGTCCTGCTCCAGCCCGGTCAGGCGGTGCAGGCGCATTTCCAGGATCTGGGTCGCCTGGATCTCGGTCAGCTGGTAGCCGCCTTCGATCAGGCCCACACCCTTGGGCAGGTCATCGGGACGCGAGGCTTCGGCACCGGCGGCGCCGAGCATCGAACCAACCAGACCCGGCTCCCACAGGCGCGCAAGCATGCGCTCGCGTGCCTCGGTGGGGTTCGGCGAGGTCTTGATCAGTTCGATCATCTCGTCGATGTTGGCCAGCGCAACGGTCAGGCCTTCCAGCACGTGGGCACGGGCGCGCGCCTTGCGCAGCTCGAACACGGTGCGGCGGGTGACCACTTCGCGACGGTGGCGGACGAAGGCCTCCAGCATCTGCTTGAGGTTCATCAACTGCGGGCGGCCGTCGACCAGCGCCACCATGTTGATGCCGAACACCGACTCCATCTGGGTCTGCTGGTAGAGGTTGTTGAGCACAACCTCGGCCGACTCGCCGCGCTTGATTTCGATGTAGATGCGCATGCCGTCCTTGTCGGACTCATCGCGCAGCTCGCTGATGCCTTCGATCTTCTTTTCCTTGACCAGCTCGGCGATCTTCTCGATCAGACGCGCCTTGTTCACCTGGTAAGGAATTTCAGTGACGATGATCGATTCGCGGCCGTTGTCGGCCACTTCGACATCGGCCTTGGCACGGATGCGCACGCGGCCACGGCCGGTGCGGTAGCCGGCGATGATGCCGGCGGTGCCGTTGATGATGCCTGCGGTCGGGAAATCCGGGCCCGGGATGAACTCCATCAGGCCGTCGATATCGATTTCCGGATTGTCGATCAGCGCGATGCAGGCATTGATCGATTCGGTGAGGTTGTGCGGCGGAATGTTGGTCGCCATGCCCACCGCGATACCGGCCGAACCATTGACCAGCAGGTTCGGGAACCGGGTCGGCATGACCGTCGGCTCCAGTTCCTTTTCGTCGTAGTTGGGCTGGAAATCGACGGTTTCCTTGTCGATGTCCGCCATCAGCTCATGCGCGAGCCGCGACATGCGCGCCTCGGTGTATCGCATCGCCGCGGCAGAGTCGCCGTCGACCGAACCGAAGTTACCCTGGCCATCGACCAGCATGTAACGCAGCGAGAACGGCTGTGCCAGACGCACCAGCGTGTCGTACACCGACTGATCGCCATGCGGGTGGTACTTACCGATGACGTCACCGACGATACGTGCCGACTTGAAGTAGGGCTTGTTGCTGTGCGCGTTGAGTTCATTCATCGCAAACAGCACACGACGATGCACCGGCTTGAGGCCATCGCGCGCATCTGGCAGCGCGCGCCCCACGATCACGCTCATGGCGTAATCGAGGTAGCTCTTGCGCATCTCGTCTTCCAGGTTGACCTGGATGATTTCCTTGGCGGTTTCTGCCATTCGGGTTCCGTTGTCTGGTAGCGGTCCAGTCCGGCGCATCCACCCGGGGGCGGTCGTGCCGGAACCTCGATTCAACCGCTGGATTCTACCACACGGGGCCGTTTTCCGCCTGCTTTTACGGTGATTTTACCGGCACAAATCAGGAACTTAGGGGGTTCAGCAGCCCCTGTAGAGCCGAGCCCATGCTCGGCTGCGGTGGATTCCCCGGCTGAGCCGAGCATGGGCTCGGCTCTACAGACATGCTCGACCGCGCCCGCGTCAG
>NZ_JBHZOP010000089.1:0-26405 GCF_042787595.1 Stenotrophomonas sp. YIM B13575
GTCGGATTGCGGGGTGTCCGCGGCATGGATGCCGCGGCCAAGCCCCCATGGACGGGTTTACGGCGTCCCCGCAATCCGACACCGCCCCGCCATCCCCAGGAAGCCCAGCTCTTGCCGTTGCTTCGGCGGTAGCTGTGGCCTCTGCGGGTGCAGGGCGCAGCCCTGCCGCAACACCCTACGTGCGCCGACGCTTCCGGTCCACGTACAGCGTCTTGATGATGCTCAGCAGGATGCCCACCGCGATACCCACGCCACAGCCCAGCAGCAGATTGTCCACGGTCAGGCCGACAGCGACGCCGACCACGGTGGCGATCACCATCTCGGCAGTGTGGGAAATCGGTTCAGGCGTGGGGGCGGACATGCGGACTCCAGCGGACGGTCGGGATCGGATGGGCCGGGGCCCGGAAACAACAAGGCCGGGTTGCCCCGGCCTCGTCTTGCATTGCGTACGGCAGGCCGTCAGATCGATTCGGCCGGACCGGCGATCGGCGGCAGCGGACGGGCGTCGCCACCCTTGTCATTGCCGCCATCGTCCTTGCTCGACTTGGTCCAACCCATCGGCGGCGGCGGATCGCGGCCTTCCATGATGGCGTCGATCTGCGGCGCGTCGATGGTTTCGTACTGCAGCAGCAGCTGCGTCATCGCATGCAGCTTGTCGACGTTGGCGGTCAGCAGCTCGGTGGTCCGGGCATAGGCCTTGTCCAGGATGCTGCGCACTTCCTCATCGATGCGGCGCGCCGTGTCGTTGGACACGCTCTTGTGCTGGGTGACCGAACGGCCGAGGAACACTTCATCGTCCTCTTCACCGTAGGCGATCGGGCCAAGGGTCTCCGACAGGCCCCACTTGGTGACCATGTTGCGGGCCATCTTGGTGGCACGCTCGATGTCGTTGGACGCACCGGTGGTGACCTTGTCCGGCCCGAAGATCAGTTCTTCGGCGACGCGACCGCCATACAGCGAGCACAGCTGCGAGTTGATCGCCACGCGGTTGATCGAGTACTTGTCGCCTTCCGGCAGGTACATGGTCACACCCAGCGCACGGCCGCGCGGGATGATGGTGACCTTGTAGACCGGATCGTGCTCGGGCACCAGGCGACCGACGATGGCGTGACCGGCTTCGTGGTAGGCGGTGAGGGTCTTCTCTTCCTCGCTCATGGCCATCGAGCGGCGCTCGGCACCCATCAGGATCTTGTCGCGGGCACGGTCGAAGTGGTCCATGCGGACCTCCTTCTCGTTGCCACGAGCGGCGAACAGGGCGGCCTCGTTGCAGAGGTTGGCCAGGTCGGCACCGGAGAAGCCCGGCGTACCACGCGCGATCACCATCGGCACGACGTCGTCGGCCAGCGGCAGCTTGCGCATGTGCACCTTGAGGATGTGCTCGCGGCCCTTCACGTCCGGCAGACCGACCACCACCTGGCGATCGAAGCGGCCCGGACGCAGCAGCGCCGGGTCCAGCACGTCCGGACGGTTGGTCGCGGCGATCACGATCACGCCTTCGCCGCCTTCGAAACCATCCATCTCGACCAGCAGCTGGTTCAGGGTCTGCTCGCGCTCGTCATGACCGCCGCCCAGGCCGGCACCACGGTGGCGGCCGACGGCGTCGATTTCATCGATGAAGATGATGCACGGCGCGTGTTTCTTGGCCTGCTCGAACATGTCGCGCACACGGCTCGCACCGACGCCGACGAACATTTCCACGAAGTCCGAACCGGAAATCGAGAAGAACGGCACCTTGGCTTCGCCGGCGATGGCCTTGGCCAGCAGCGTCTTGCCGGTACCCGGCGGGCCAACCATCAGCACGCCGCGCGGAATCTTGCCGCCGAGCTTGGTGAACTTGGACGGGTCACGCAGGAAGTCGACCAGTTCGCCGACTTCTTCCTTGGCCTCGTCGCAGCCGGCAACGTCGGCGAAGGTGACCTTGATCTGGTCTTCGCCCTGCAGCTTGGCGCGCGACTTGCCGAAGGACATCGCGCCCTTGGCACCGCCGCCACCGCCCTGCATCTGCCGCATGATGAACAACCAGAAGCCGATGATCAGGATGACCGGCAGGAAATTCATCAGGATCGCGCCGAGGGAGATGCCGCTGGACGGCTCTTCCTGCACGATCTCGACGTTCTTGGTGCGCAGCACGTTGATCAGGTCGCGATCGAACGGCGCGGTGATGGTGGACGACTGTCCACCACGGGTGGTGTAGGTGATCTGGCTGGTACCGCCGCGCGTATCGCCGCCGAAGGCGACCTTCTGCACGTTGCCGGTATCCACCTGGTCCAGGAACTGCGAGTACGAAGCGCCCTGCGCCCCGGCCCCCGAGGTCTTGGGCGAGAAGCTCTGGAAGACCACCATCAGCACGACGGCGACGACCACCCATAGCAGGAGGTTCTTGGTCAAGTCGTTCATCCTCATTGGCTCCGGTGTTCCTCTCAGTGCTGGCGTTGCGTTGGGGTCGAACTTACGGGGTCGAGCTTACTTCATGTGGGCGCGTTTTCCCTGACCCAAGGCATACACCTCGGGAGAGCGCTTGCGCGAGGCTTCCGGCTTGCGGATGGAGACCTTGTCGTACCGGCGGCGCATGTCGCGCACATAGTCGTCAAAGCCTTCACCCTGGAACAGCTTGATCAGGAATGCCCCACCGGTCTTGAGGTGGTTGTCGGCAAAATCCAGCGCCAGCTCCGCCAGGTGCATCATCCGCGGCTGGTCGACCGCGCCCACACCACTCTTATTGGGGGCCATGTCCGACAGCACAAGGTCTACCGGCTGATCCCCGAGCATGGCTTCAAACTCCGATAGGACGGTTTCTTCCCTGAAGTCACCATGAAGGAACTCCACGCCGGCCAGTGGCGGCATGTCCAGAATGTCCAGGGCCAGCACGCGGCCAGTGTCGCCAATCTGTCTCCGAACCTGCTGAGACCAGCCGCCCGGGGCCGCGCCGAGGTCGACCACCACCATGTGCGGCTTCAGCAACCGGTCACGTTCGAGCAGTTCTTCGAGCTTGTAGGCCGCACGGGAGCGCATGCCTTCGGCCTGGGCCTTCTTCACGAAGGGATCGGAGAAATGTTCCTTGAGCCAGCGCTGGCTGCTTTTGCTGCGGGTAGCCATTGGAAATAGGGGCTGATGGGGTCGCCATGATACCCTGATCGTCCCATTCAACCGTGTTTTCTGCATGCCCACTGCCTTGACCCCTTCCCAGACCCGTTTCCTGCGCGGCCAAGCCCACGACCTGAAGGCCCTGCTGCAGACCGGCGGCAAGGGCGTCACGCCGGCCTTCCTGACCGAGCTGAACGAAGTGCTGGAGCGCCACGAACTGGTCAAGGTGAAGGTTGCCGCCGAAGACCGTGACGCCCGCGACGTGATGATCGGCGAGATCGTGCAGGCCACCGACAGTGCGCTGGTGCAGCGTATCGGCCATGTGGCCGTGCTGTATCGCCCGAGCAAGGAACACCGCCAGATCGTGCTGCCGCGCGGCTGATCGGTCCCTGCCATGCAGCTGAACCACGAACTGCCCGACTACGCCTACAGCCTGCGCGCCGCGGACGGTCGCTCGGCGCGGGTCAATGATCGCGTTCTGGGCAACAGCTTCTTCCTGACCCCTGATCAGCTGGTCGAGCAGTGGCCGGTGACCGACGTCGCGGCGCTGCAGGTGGCTGACCTGGAGCCGATCCTGGCACTGAAGCCGGCGTTGATACTGCTCGGCACCGGCGAGCGTCAGGTGTTTCCGCCGGCGGTTGTGATGGCCGCCTGCCTGTCGCGCGGTATCGGCCTGGAAGTGATGAACAATCCGGCCGCCGCGCGCACCTTCAACATCCTTGCCGGCGAAGGCCGCAAGGTGGCGGCAGCCTTCATTCTGGAAGGCTGAGGCCTGAAGCCGCCGGGCATGGCCCGGCGCTACCGCCCCTGGACCACACGTTGCGTGTAGCGCCCGAGATCATGCTCGGGCGGCGTCGTATCGCAGCAAAGAGCGGCCGAGCATGGCTCGGCGCTACAGGTGAGTTACGCCGGGCATGGCCCGGCGCTACCCGTATCTGCCCGCGCTAGCGCGCCGGCAGATACTGCTGCGGGTCGACCGGCTTGCCGTTGTAGCGGATCTCGAAGTGCAGCATGTCCCGGTTGGCGCCGGTACGGCCCATCTCGGCGATCTGCTCGCCGGCCTTCACGCTCTGCCCTTCATTGACCAGGCGCTTGCGGTTGTGGCCATAGGCCGACAGCCACTGGTCGCTGTGCTTGATGATGATCAGCTCGCCATAGCCGACCAGGCCGGCGCCGGAATACACCACCACGCCGTTGGCCGTGGCCTTCACCGGCGCGCCGCTGGTGCCGGCGATGTCCACACCCTGCTTGGTCGCGTCGCCGGCCACGTAGCGGCCCACGACTGCGCCATCGGCCGGCCAGCGCCAGGCGATGTTGCTCTTGACCGGACCGGCCGGACCCGGCGTCGGCGCGGTACTGCCGCCGGACGTGCTGCCACCCGGACGCGGTGCGGTCACCACGGTGGTCGGCGCACGGCCGCCGCCGGAGCCGGCCGGATACAGGCGGATCACCTGTCCCGGGTAAATGGTCGACGGATTGTCCAGGTTGTTCCAGGCGATCAGGTCGGCCGGGGTGATGTCATGGATGCGGGCCAGAGCATAGATGGTGTCGCCCTTGCGCACGACCACCGTCTGCCCCGGCTTGGGCACCGATGTCTTCGGCGTGCTGACGCCACTGCCGCCGCTGCCACTGGGCCGGACCACGGTGGCGGTGCCACAGGCGGCCAGGGTGGATACCAGCAACGCCAGTGCGCCGATGCGCACTCCCTTGCTCAGACGATCTGCACTCATGCGAACTTCGACCTCCATACAAGCCAGGCGATCAGCACCACCACCAACGCGGTGGCGATCCAGCCCAGCGGTTCAATCCATCGGCGCAGCACTGCTTCGGCGCGCGCACCACCGATACGGATGACCGCGGCCAGCACGAACACGCGCTTGCCACGACCGATCAACATGCTCAACAGGTACTGCGGCATCGGCACGCCGACGATACCCGATGCCCACGTGAAGACCTTCATCGGAATCGGCATGAAGCCACCGAGCACCAGGAAGGTGAACACCGCCCAGGGCGACTCCACCATCTTGGCCTGCACGGTAGCGATGCCCTGCTCGATCGCCGGCAGCATGCCCAGCGCCTCGAACACCGGCTTGACTGCCTCGAACGCGTAGTGGCCCAGCGCGTAACCGATCACCGCGCCGACCATCGAGCCGGCCAGGCTGAGGGTGGCGAACCACCAGCCGCGCTTGGGCTGGGCCACGCACATCGGCGCCAGCATCACTTCCGGCATCACCGGGAAGATGATGGCTTCGAAAAAGCTCAGCACCATCAGGTAGGTCGGCGCACGCTCATGCGCGGCCCACTTCATCGCCCGCTCGTACAGCGGCCCGAAAATCTTCATGCAACCCTGCTCCGTGGATTCAATCGAGCATGCCAGACAGCAGCGGTACGAAGGTGACCGGCGCCAGCACGCGTTGTTCGATGCTGCCGTCGTCCTTGCGGTCGAGCTGCACCAGCGACTGTGCGCCTGCGCCACCGACCGGGGCGACCAGGCGGCCCCCTTCGGCCAACTGCTCGACCAGGGCATCGACCAGCGCTGGTGCGGCGGCGGTGACCACGATGGCATCGAACGGGCCATGCTCGGCCCAGCCAACGCGGCCGTCGTCGTGCTTGGTGCGGATGTTCATGCCCAGCGCACGGAAACGCTTGCGCGCCTGCCGCAGCAGATCGCCGATGCGCTCGACGGTATAGACCTCCAGCCCCAGCGCGCCAAGCACCGCCGCCTGGTAGCCCGAGCCGGTGCCTACTTCGAGCACCTTCTTCGGCGCCACCTGCAGCACGGCCTCGGTCATCCGCGCCACCACCCACGGCTGCGAAATGGTCTGGCCGTGACCGATCGGCAGCGCGGTGTCTTCATACGCGCGTGAGGCCAGGGCCTCGTCGATGAACAGATGCCGTGGCACCACCCGGATCGCGTTCAGCGTCGACTCGTCGACGATGCCGGCCTCGCGCAGGCGGTCGACCAGGCGGTCGCGCACGCGCTGCGAGGTCATGCCGATGCCGACCGCTTCCGGCTGGAGGCGCAGGCGTGGGCTCATGCCGGCTGGTCCAGCGCAGCGGTAAGGCCGCCGACCCAGCTGGCGACCTTTTCCAGCGCCTGGTAGCGGGTCAGGTCGACCTGGATCGGGGTGATCGAAATGTGGCCGGTGCGCACCGCATGGAAATCGGTACCGGGGCCTGAGTCCTGCTCGCGGCCGGCCGGACCGATCCAGTACACCTCGTTGCCGCGCGGATCCTTCTGCGCGATGCAGCCTTCGGCGCGATGGCGGTTGCCCAGGCGGGTGACTTCGAAGCCCTTGACCTCGCTCCACGGCAGGTCCGGCACATTGACGTTGAGGATGGTGTCGGCCGGCAGCGGATCGGCCTTGAGGCGGGCAACGATCTCCACCGCGGCACGCGCCGCCGTCTCGAAATGCTTCGGATCGTGGTTGCGGGTCACCAAGGACACCGCGACTGCGGGCAGGCCGAGGAAACGACCTTCCATCGCCGCCGAGACGGTGCCGGAATAGATCACGTCGTCGCCGAGGTTGGCGGCGTTGTTGATACCGGACACGACAATGTCAGGCTCGAACTCCAGCAGGCCGGTCAGCGCAAGGTGCACGCAGTCGGTGGGTGTGCCGGCCACCGACACGGTGTAGTGGTCGATGCGCTTGAGCCGGATCGGCAGATCCAGGGTCAGGGAATTGCTGGCGCCGGAGCGATCACGGTCCGGTGCGACCACCGTGACTTCATGCCCGGCCTCGCGCAGCACGGAAGCAAGCATGCGGATGCCTGCCGCGTCGACACCGTCATCATTGCTGACCAGGATGCGCATCTTCGATTTAACCGCTTGATTTTCCAAGAATTCGATCCCGTCACCTTGCAGCGTGGGCGAAGCCGACCCGTCTCCTCCAGGGAGGCGGCAGCTCCGCAAGTGCGCCGACTATTGTGCCGCAAGCGGGCGCTGGGTCCTACCCTGTCTGCGGTCACGGCCGACATCAAACGGTCATAGGCAGACCCGCGCAGCCGGTTTAACCTGTGCGCATGTCGCACCCTGAAGACGAAGACCCGGCTGCATTGTTCCGTGCAGCCATCGGCGAAGTGACGCCGCTGCGCAAGGAAGTGGAGCCCGCGCCCGCCGCGCCGCGCCCCAAGCCGCGCGCGCGCATGGCCGAGCGCGACGACGCCGAAGCTGCCGGAGAGTTCGCCCGGCTGCTGCGCGACAACGCGCCGCTGGAAGCGGGCGACGTTGCCAGCTACCGGCGCGACAACCTGCCGCCACGCCTGTTCCAGCGTTTGAAGCGCGGGCAGTACTCGGTACAGGACGAGCTGGACCTGCATGGCGCCACTGCCGCGCAGGCCGAGGCGATGCTGCGCCAGTTCCTGCTGGAGGCACACGCCCACGAGTACGGCTGCGTGCGCATCATCCACGGCAAGGGCCTGCAGTCCGATGGCAGTGCGCCGGTGTTGAAGAACCTGGTGGACCGACTGTTGCGCCTGCGCAACGACGTGTTGGCGTTCCATTCGGCCCCGACCGGGCAAGGCGGCACCGGTGCAGTGCTGGTGCTGCTGGCGCGGCGCTGACGTTTTGCCGGTGGGATTCATCCACGCATGGCGTGGATCTACTGACGGCCCATCCACGCATGGCGTGGATCTACTGACGGCCCATCCACGCATGGCGTGGATCTACTGACGGCCCATCCACGCATGGCGTGGATCTACTGACGGCCCAGCCACGCATGGCGTGGATCTACTGACGATTCATCCACGCATGGCGTGGATCTACTGGCGATTCATCCACGCATGGCGTGGATCTACTGACGCCCAGCCACGCATGGCGTGGATGCTCTTCGCCTCCGCCACCATTTCCGTCAGGCCTGCGAAGCGTCTTCGACCGGCCCGAGCTCGTGCAGGACGGCCGTGGCATAGCAGCCCGGCGGCAGTGCGAAGGACAGCTCCAGCACGTCGGCGGCCAGCCACTGGTGCTGCAACAGCGCCGGACGCAACCGCAGCGCGCGCCGCTCCTGCTTCAGCCGCGCTTCTTCCAAACCGACACGCAGCGCCTTGGATTCGTCATCGTCCAGCGCCGCCAGTTCCAGCTCGTGGGCGGCGTCAGTGCTGCGCAGCTCACCCTCGCCCCACAGCGGCGCGCTGGGGTGGATGTCGAAGCGCGCCAGGCGTTCGGCCAGCACGTCGCTGTACGGCTCGGGACCGAACACGCTGCGGCTGCCATCCAGCATCCACACTTCACCCTGCAGCGGCTGGTCCCAACTGCCCTGTTCCACGCGCGCGGCCAGCACCCGGTTGAACAGCGCCGAACGGGCGGCCGACAACAGCAGCGAACGCTGGTCCTTGCGCATGCGCCGGCCACCGAACATCGCCAGCGCCGCCGGCACATTGCCACCATCACGACCGAAACGCTGCTCGCCGAACCAGTTCGGCAGGCCGCGCGTGGCGATCTGCTGCAGGCGCTCGTCGATTGCCGCCGCATCTCCCTGCACATCGCGCAGCACCAGCTTGAAGCGGTTGCCGGCCAGCGCGCCGCGCTGCAGCTTGCGGTTGTGCCACGTGGACTCGATCACTTCGATCTCGTCACTGGCCAGTTCGGCCAGGTCCGGCGCGACGCGCTTGGGCAGATGCACGCTGAAACGCTGGGTAGTGACCGCGTTGCGATCCTTCATGCCGGCATAGCTGACCGCCATTTCCGGCAGGCCCGCCCACTTGGCCAGCACCTTGGCCACATGCACCGTGTTCGCGCCACGCTTGCGGATATGCAGCAGCAGGTGCTCGCCTTCCCCCGTCGCCTCGAAAGCCGGCAGTTCATCGACCTGGAAATCTTCCGGCGTGGTGCGGATACGCGCCTGCAGCAGCGGCGCGCCGAACGCGAGCGGCAACGGAATCATGCCGCCACCAGCAGAACGACGGCCTGCGCGGCGATGCCTTCGCCCCGCCCGGTGAAGCCCAGCTTCTCGGACGTGGTGGCCTTGACGCTGACCGCATCCAACGGCAGCTGCAGCAGTTCACCGATGCGCTCACGCATGGCCATGGCATGCGGGCCGACCTTGGGCCGCTCGCAGATCACGGTGATGTCGGTGTTGCCGACACGCCAGCCGCGCTCGCG
Source organism: Stenotrophomonas sp. YIM B13575 (assembly GCF_042787595.1). Lineage (NCBI taxonomy): Bacteria > Pseudomonadati > Pseudomonadota > Gammaproteobacteria > Lysobacterales > Lysobacteraceae > Stenotrophomonas > Stenotrophomonas sp. YIM B13575. The sequence goes on from NZ_JBHZOP010000089.1 coordinate 9,185, forward strand.
CAGCAGGCTGTCGCAGTGGCGCACGAACTCGCTGCTGTCCGCGCCCTTCCAGCGGTCATCGCTGGGCGGGAAGTGCTGGCCGATGTCACCCAGCGCGATCGCGCCGAGCATGGCGTCGCACAACGCGTGCAGGATCACGTCGCCGTCGCTGTGCGCAAGCACGCCGCAGCTGTGCGGCACCGCAACGCCGCCGAGCATGATGTGGTCGCCTTCACCGAAGGCATGGACGTCGTAGCCCTGACCGATACGGACGGGCGGGAACGGGGAGGTGCTCATGGATGCAGCCCTTGCAGCAGGGCCGCGCGGGCGGTCAGCCGGCGCGGCGGGAGAGTACGAATTCGAAACGATCGAGATCGGCCGGGGTGGTGACCTTGAAGTTGTCCTCGCTGCCTTCCACCAGCAGCGGGCGCTGGCCCTGGCGCTCCATGGCCATGGCATCGTCGGTGACGTCGACGCCGGCAGCAGCGGCTTCGGACAAGGCGCGGATCAACTGGTGGCGGCGGAACAGCTGCGGCGTCAGTGCACGCCACAGTCGCTCACGCGGCTCGGTGCCATCGATACCGCCATCATCACCGGCACGCTTGAGCGTGTCGCGCACGGGGGCGGCGAGGATGGCGCCGACCGGATCGGTGCGCCCCACTTCCAGCAGGCGGCCAAGATCGGTCTGCGACAGGTTCGGACGCGCCGCGTCGTGCACCAGCACGAATTCGTCGGCACGCACGCTGTCCGGCAGGGCCTGCAGCCCCGCCAGCACCGAGGCGGCGCGGGTTGCGCCACCGGTGCAGGTCAGCACCGGCTTGCCGGCCCACTCGGTCCAGCCCGGCCAGTCGGCATCGTCCGCGCCGATCACCACCATCGCCCCGGCCACGGCCGGGTGCGCCAGCAAGGCGTCCAGAGTGTGGGCGAGCAGGGTCTGCCCGCCGGCCTGCAGGTACTGCTTGGGCAACGGCGCACCAAAACGCGTGCCGCGCCCTGCGGCCGGAACCACCACCCAGATCGCCGCGCTCATGGCACGTCCGCCGGATGGTCACCTGCCTGCGCCGTGACCGGCGCAGGCTGCGCCGGATGCACGGGTGCATCTTCCACGACGCGATAGAACTTCTCGCCGGGCTTGATCATGCCCAGCTCGCTGCGCGCGCGTTCTTCGATGGCGGACTGGCCTTCCTTGAGGTCCTTCACTTCGGCAGCAAGCGCATCGTTGCGCTGCCGCAGACCGTCATTGTCCCGCTCCTGGTTGGCGACCTGGGCTTCGAGCATCATCACTTCACCCGAATTGCCCGGGCCGAACCAGAAACGGTACTGCAGCCATGCCAGCAGCAGGGCCAGCAACAGCAGCAGCCAGCGCCAGTCGCGCATCGGCTCAGCGCTTCAGCGACACGAACGCGTCACGACCCGCGTAACGCGCGCCGGCACCGAGGGCTTCCTCGATGCGCAGCAGCTGGTTGTACTTGGCCACGCGATCGCTTCGGCACAGCGAGCCGGTCTTGATCTGCGTGGCGGTGGTGGCCACCGAGATATCGGCAATGGTGGTGTCTTCGGTTTCACCCGAACGGTGCGATACCACGGCGGCGTAACCGGCACGGTCGGCCATGGCGATCGCTTCCAGGGTTTCGCTGAGGGTGCCGATCTGGTTGACCTTGATCAGGATCGCGTTGGCGGTGCCCGAATCGATGCCTTCCTGGAAGATCTTCGGATTGGTGACGAACAGATCGTCGCCGACCAGCTGCACCTTCTTGCCGATGCGATCGGTCAGCAGCTTCCAGCCCGCCCAGTCGTTCTCGGCCAGGCCGTCTTCGATGGTGATGATCGGGTACTGCGCGGCCCAGTCGGCGAGGAAGTCGACGAACTGTTCGGAGGTCAGGCGCTTGTTCTCGCCGACCAGGTTGTACTTGCCGTTCTCGAAGAACTCGCTGGAGGCCACGTCCAGGCCCAGCAGCACGTCTTCACCGGCGGTGTAGCCGGCCTTGCCGATGGCTTCGAGGATGGTGTCCAGCGCTTCGACGTTGCTGCGGAAGTCCGGCGCGAAGCCGCCTTCGTCGCCCACCGCCGTGCTCAGGCCGTGGCCCTTCAGCACCGACTTCAGCGAATGGAAGATTTCGGTGCCGGCACGCAGCGCTTCGGAGAACGAGGTGAAGCCGACCGGCAGCACCATGAACTCCTGGAAATCGACGTTGTTGTCGGCGTGCGCGCCGCCGTTGATGATGTTCATCATCGGCACCGGCAGCGACGGGGTCGCGCCGGTCTTGCCGGCCAGGTACTGCCACAGTGCCTGCTTGCTGGAGGCAGCAGCGGCGTGTGCGGCGGCCATGGAAACACCCAGCAGTGCGTTGGCGCCCAGGCGGCCCTTGTTCTCGGTGCCATCCAGATCGATCAGGCGACGGTCCAGGCCGGCCTGGTCGGTGGCCTCGAAGCCCTTCAGTGCGTTGGCAATGGCGCCGTTGACGTTGTCGACGGCCTTGCGCACGCCCTTGCCAAGGTAACGGGTCTTGTCGCCGTCACGCAGCTCCACCGCCTCCTTGGTGCCGGTCGATGCGCCGGAGGGAACCGCGGCGCGACCGAACGAACCGTCCTCCAGGGTGACTTCGGCTTCCAGCGTGGGGTTGCCACGGCTGTCGAGGATTTCACGGGCATGGATGCTGCGGATCGTACTCATGGTCGGGCCGGTTACCTGTATGGAGAGGGGGCGACAAAAACGAATGCCGCGTGATTATCCCCGGCTACCCCTCACTTGCCAAATGGCCTGAGTGGCATCAGCCCCAGCTGGACCCGATCACGATCATCACCAGCGACACCAGCATCACCAGCAGCGCACCGGCAATGGCCGCGCACACCGCTCCGCGTCGCCGTCGCCAGGCCATCACCATCGCCACCAGGCTGCCCACGAAAGACAGCACCAGCGTGATCAGCGCGCCCAGCATCCAGTACTGCACGGCCTGCACGCCGTTGTTGCCATCCCCCGGGGGACGGAAGCTGGCGGCAAAGGCCAGCACGCCCAGCAGCAAGGCGCCCCAGGCGAGCACCGACAGCAACAGGGCGATCAGGCCCCAGGGCCGGCTGCGCGAGAGTTCAGGCGTCGTATTCATCAAAGCAGATCGTGCAGCAGGATGCCCGCCCACAGCGACAGCAGGACCATCGCCAGTGCAGCGGTGACCCTGCCCCGGTTCAGACGCCAGCCGAGCACCGCGGCGCAAAACCCTGCGGAAATGGTCAGCACCTCGGCCACCGCCAAGGCGATGACGAAGGGCATCAGGTTCACTACCGGGCCGCCCGCACTGGACGGACGCATGCCGGCACCGAACAGCATGCCGATGGCGAATACGCCCGATACCGAGAGCAGGGCCAGACCGAGTGCGATCGGGCCCCACGGCCACTGCCGCCAGTGCCGGCGACGACGCTGGATCTCCAGCGCCGCCTGCGGGTGCTGACTCACGCGAAGCGCGAGAAGCCGTGCTTCTTGGTCACCGCGTCAAGCTCCATCAGGGTCTCGAGCAGGGCTTCCATCTGGTCCAGCGGCCACGCGTTGGGGCCATCGGACAGCGCCTTGGACGGGTCCGGATGGGTCTCGGCGAACAGGCCGGAGATGCCCACGGCAACTGCTGCACGCGCCAGTACCGGCACATGCTCGCGCTGGCCACCGGAACTGGTGCCCTGCCCGCCCGGCAGCTGCACCGAATGGGTGGCGTCGAACACCACCGGGCAGCCGGTATCGCGCATCACCGCCAGCGAACGCATGTCGCTGACCAGGTTGTTGTAGCCGAAGCTGGCGCCGCGCTCGCAGACCATGATCTGCTCGTTGCCGGTGGCCTTGGCCTTCTCCACGACAGGCTTCATGTCCCACGGCGCCAGGAACTGGCCCTTCTTGATGTTGACCGGCTTGCCGGCCGCGCACACCTTGCGGATGAAGTCGGTCTGGCGGACCAGGAACGCCGGGGTCTGCAGCACGTCCACCACCGAGGCCACTTCGTCCATCGGGGTGTACTCGTGCACGTCGGTCAGCACCGGCACGCCGATCTGCTTCTTGACCTCGGCCAGGACCTTCAGGCCCTCTTCCATGCCCGGACCACGGAAGGCGGTGCCGGAGGTGCGGTTGGCCTTGTCGAAGCTGGACTTGAAGATGAAGTTCACACCGAGCTTGTCGGTCACTTCCTTCAGCTTGCCGGCGGTATCCAGCTGCAGCTGCATCGACTCGATCACGCAGGGGCCGGCGATCAGGAACAGGGGCTGGTCCAGCCCGACCTCGAATCCACACAGTTTCATGGCGTTTCCTTGTTGTCCGCTACACCGGCAGTGCCGGTGCGCTGGGGTTGAAGCGAGCAAGATGGGGGCCGGCGGCCCCCATGACAAGTCAGGCGCGCACTTCCTGCAGCAGCTTGCCACCGGCCTTGCGCTCGCGCGCGGCACGGATGAAGCCGATGAACAGCGGGTGGCCATCACGCGGGGTGGACAGGAATTCCGGGTGCGCCTGGCAGGCCAGGAACCACGGATGCTGGTCGCGCGGCAGTTCGACCACTTCCACCAGGGTGTCGTCCATCGACTTGCCGGCGATCACCAGGCCCGCGTCTTCCAGCTGGGTGCGGTAGCGGTTGTTGAATTCGTAGCGGTGGCGGTGGCGCTCGGCGACCACGTCCTTGCCGTACAGCTCGCGGGCCAGCGTGCCCGGCTTCAGGCGCTGTTCCTGCAGGCCGAGGCGCATGGTGCCGCCGAGGTCGCTCTTGTCGTCACGCTTTTCCACGTCGCCGGTGGCGGTGCGCCACTCGGTGATCAGGCCGATCACCGGGTTCGGCGACTGGCGATCGTTCTCGGTGCTGTTGGCGTCTTCCAGGCCCACCACGTGGCGCGCGTAGTCGACCACGGCAGCCTGCATGCCATAGCAGATGCCGAAGTACGGCATCTTCTGCTCACGGGCGTACTGCGAGGTGAGCACCTTGCCTTCGAAGCCACGGTCGCCGAAACCACCCGGCACCAGGATGCCGTCGACATCGGCCAGCGCGGACATGTCGCTGCCCTCCAGATCCTGCGCTTCCAGCCACTTCAGGGTGACCTTGGTGCGCTGGCGCAGGCCACCGTGCTTGAGTGCCTCGCCGACCGACTTGTAGGCGTCCTGGTGGTCGATGTACTTGCCGACCACTGCGATGGTCACCGCATCCAGCGGATGCAGGGTGGCATCGACGGCGTCTTCCCACATCGACAGGTCGGCCGGGCCGGCCTTGTCGGCCAGCTTCAGCTGGTTGATGACGATCTCGTCCAGGCCCTGCGCATGCAGGCCCATCGGAATGCGGTACAGCACATCGACGTCGGGCACGCTGATCACCGCGCGCTCGGAGACGTTGGTGAACTGGGCGATCTTGCGACGCTCCGAATCCGGTACCGGCTGTTCCGAACGGCACAGCAGCACGTCCGGCTGGATGCCGATCGAGCGCAGTTCCTTCACCGAGTGCTGGGTCGGCTTGGTCTTCAGTTCACCCGCGGCGGCGATGTACGGCACCAGGGTGAGGTGCATGAACAGTGCCTTTTCCGGGCCACGCTCGGTGCGCACCTGGCGGATCGCCTCCAGGAACGGCAGCGACTCGATGTCACCGACGGTGCCGCCGATCTCCACCAGGGCCACGTCGAAGCCCTCGGTGGCTTCGTCCATGCAGCGACGGATCTCGTCGGTGATGTGCGGAATGACCTGCACGGTCGCGCCCAGGTAGTCGCCGCGGCGCTCCTTGCGGATCACCTCTTCGTAGATGCGGCCGGTGGTGACCGAGTTCTTGCGGCTCAGGCGGGTGCGCACGAAGCGCTCGTAGTGGCCCAGGTCGAGATCGGTCTCGGCGCCGTCGTCGGTGACATACACCTCACCGTGCTGGAACGGGCTCATGGTGCCCGGGTCGACGTTGATGTACGGGTCGAGCTTCATCATCGTGACCTTCAGGCCACGCGCTTCGAGAATGGCGGCCAGTGACGCGGCGGCAATACCTTTGCCGAGCGAGGACACCACGCCGCCGGTTACGAAAATCAAGGGAGTCATGGCTGCAAGCATCCTGTCTGGAAATGGAAAACGGCAGCGCCACGCCTGCCCGGGGGGCGGGCGTGGAGCAGAAAGGGGGTTTTCCGGTTCGCTGGAGCAGCGAGGGAGGTGCGGGCCCGGCCGGCGCCAGGCGCCAACGGGGAACCACCCTGCGAGGTCGCGGCGGCCGTGCCGGTCACTTCGACCGTCACCTGCGACCCGCTTTGCTGGAGGCCACGCTTGGCCGTGCCAGCCCATTCGCAAATGGTGGACACGCACTTACTCCCGGAAAGCCATAGTTTACAGATAGATGGCCGCCAACCCAAGGGGCAGATGGCGCCATCGACAAAAAGAAACGCCCCGCTGGGCGGGGCGTTCAAGGGTGAAACCCTTGTGGCAAGGGCTTCGCAGGGGCAGAAGAATTACTTCTTCTTGCGTGCCTCTTCCTCTTCTTCCTGCTGCGGCACCGGCTGGCCCTTGGCCTTCATCTCGGCATTGGCCTGCGCGCGGCGCTTGGCCTTGGCGTCGGCTTCGGACTGCGCCTTGTCGGCCTGGTCACCCTGCTGCGGAGCAGGCTGGCCGGCGTTCTGCGCCAGCACCATCGGCACTGCAACAGCGGCGGCAGCCAGGATCGCAATGGTCAGCAACTTCTTCATGGAGTCCTCCTCGCGGTATGGCTCGGATGTGGGGGGCGCCGGTGTTCGGTTCCAGCGGCTGCCATTTTACCCCCTCCCCGCCAACGAGGCTGAACCGCAGGCGTGCAAATTCCCGGTCCAGACCGCACACTTGCCCGTCGCTCCACGCTTTCGAAGACAGATGAACGCCCGCTATAACGCCGCCGATATTGAAGTCCTGTCCGGCCTTGACCCGGTCAAGCGCCGCCCCGGCATGTATACCGACACCGCGCGCCCGAACCACCTGGCGCAGGAAGTGATCGACAACTCGGTGGACGAGGCCCTCGCCGGCCATGCCCGCTCGATCGAGATCACCCTGTTCAAGGACGGCAGTGTGGAGGTCAGCGATGACGGCCGCGGCATGCCGGTGGACATCCATCCGGAAGAGAAGATCCCGGGCGTCGAGCTGATCCTTACCCGCCTGCACGCCGGCGGCAAGTTCAACAACAACAACTACACCTTCTCCGGCGGCCTGCATGGCGTCGGCGTCAGCGTGGTCAATGCGCTGTCGACCCTGGTGGAAATCCACATCAAGCGCGAAGGTGCCGAACACCGCATCACCTTCCGCAACGGCGACCGCGCCTCGCCGCTGGAAGTGGTCGGCACTGTCGGCAAGAAGAACACCGGCACCCGCCTGCGCTTCTGGCCGGACCCGAAGTACTTCGATACGCCCAAGTTCGCCGTGCGCGCGCTCAAGCACCTGCTGCGCGCCAAGGCCGTGCTGTGCCCGGGCCTGACCGTCAAGCTGACCGACGAAGCCACCGGTGAAGTCGACACCTGGTACTACGAAGACGGCCTGCGCGATTACCTGAAGCTGGAGCTGGGCGATCGCGAGATGCTGCCGGCCGAGCTGTTCGTCGGCAACCTGAAGAAAGACACCGAGATCGTGGACTGGGCCGTGGCCTGGCTGCCGGAAGGCGAGCTGGTGCAGGAAAGCTATGTCAACCTGATCCCGACCGCGCAGCACGGCACCCACGCCAACGGCCTGCGCACCGGCCTGACCGAAGCGCTGCGCGAGTTCTGCGACTTCCGCAACCTGCTGCCGCGTGGCGTCAAGCTGGCCCCGGAAGACGTGTGGGACCGCGTGTCGTTCGTGCTGTCGCTGAAGATGACCGACCCGCAGTTCAGCGGCCAGACCAAGGAACGCCTGTCCTCGCGCCAGGCCGCCGGCTTCGTCGAAGGCGCCGCGCACGATGCGTTCAGCCTGCTGCTGAACCAGAACGTGGAGCTGGGCGAGAAGATCGCGCAGATCGCCATCGAGCGCGCCAGCGCGCGCCTGAAGACCGAGAAACTGGTCGTCCGCAAGAAGGTCACCCAGGGCCCGGCCCTGCCCGGCAAGCTGGCCGACTGCATCAGCCAGGACCTGTCGCGCACCGAGCTGTTCCTGGTCGAGGGCGACTCGGCAGGCGGCAGCGCCAAGCAGGCCCGCGACAAGGACTTCCAGGCGATCCTGCCGCTGCGCGGCAAGATCCTCAACACCTGGGAAGTGTCCTCCAACAGCGTGCTGGCCTCGGAGGAAGTGCACAACCTGGCGGTGGCCATCGGCTGCGACCCGGGCAAGGAGGACATCAGCGGCCTGCGCTACGGCAAGGTGATCATCCTCGCCGACGCGGACTCGGACGGCCTGCATATCGCCACCCTGTTGACAGCACTGTTCCTGAAGCACTTCCCGGCGCTGGTCGATGCCGGCCACGTGTTCGTGGCGATGCCGCCGCTGTTCCGCATCGACGTGGGCAAGCAGGTGTTCTACGCCCTGGATGAGGAAGAGAAGCGCTCGATGCTGGACAAGATCGAACGCGAGAAGATCAAGGGCGCCATCAACGTGACCCGCTTCAAGGGCCTGGGCGAGATGAATCCGCCGCAGCTGCGTGAATCCACCATCCACCCGGACACCCGTCGCCTGGTGCAGTTGACCGTCGACGATCGCGAGCAGACAAGCTCGCTGATGGACATGCTGCTGGCCAAGAAGCGCGCGTCGGATCGCAAGGGCTGGCTGGAGAGCAAGGGCGATCTGGCTTCGCTGGAAGTCTGACGCTCGCGGCCCTCCTGTAGAGCCGAGCCCACGCTCGGCTGCATTTCGCGCCGTGCCGGGCAGCCGAGCATCGGCTCGGCTCTACAGACATCACACCCCCATCGGCAAACCCTGCGGGTCCATAATGCGCGCTCATCCGCGTGGACGACCCCATTGCCCGCCAACTCGCTGCTGTTTCCCGGGCTGCCGCTGCACAGCGCGCGCCTGGTGCTGAGCCCCATCCGCCGCGATGACGCCGCGGCCCTGTTCGCCCTGCAGTCCGACCCGGACGTGATGCACTGGTGGCACCACCCGGCGTGGACGCGTCCCGCCGAAGCACGCGCGCAGATCGACGATGACCTCGCCGCACAGGCGACCGGCACGCAATTGAAGCTGGCCCTGCGCGAATCGGTGGACGGCCCGCTGCTGGGCATCTGCGTGGTGTTTGCGCTGGATCGCGACGCCGCCCGCGCCGAAATAGGCTATCTGCTGGCACCTGGCAGGCAGGGCCATGGCTACATGCATGAAGCGCTGCAGCGGGTGCTGGACTATCTGTTCAACACGCTGCAACTGCATCGGGTGGAAGCCGAGATCGACCCACGCAACCAGGCCTCGGCACATGTGCTCGAGCGCCTGGGTTTCCACCGCGAAGGCCTGCTGCGGCAGCGCTGGCGCATCCGCGGTGAACTGGCGGACTCGGCCGTGTACGGGCTGCTGGCCGATGACGCTGCGCGAGCTGCCACCTCGGCTTGACCGGATCAGGCCGCAACGCTGGCCCATGCCTTTGGACACATACGGCAGGCGGCACCCCGTCCTAGCATCGGGGTCCCTTCCGCTGCCGTTCCGGTGCCATGAAGTTCCTGCTGCACTCTGCCGCGCTCTGCGTCGGCCTGCTGATCGCCCCTGCCTGCGCGCTGGCCGCTCCTGCTGCTGACAGCGCCTCCGAAACGAAAGAAGAAAAGACCGAAGCCGTGCCCCTGCCGGCCGATGCGTCGGCTCGCCAGAGCATGCGCCTGGCGGGCCGCACCCTCGACTACACCGCCACCGTCGGCACACTGCCGGTACGCGATGCGAAGGGCAAGGTGATCGCCGATGTGGTGTTCACCGCCTACACGATGCCGGGCAAGGACCGGCCGGTGACCTTCGCCCTCAATGGCGGCCCCGGCGCGTCGTCGGTGTACCTCAACCTGGGCGCCATCGGCCCGAAGGTGGTGACCTTCGGTTCGGAAGGCGACAGCGCATCGGCGCCAGCGAAGCTGCACGACAACCCCGGCACCTGGCTGGACTTCACCGACCTGGTGTTCATCGACCCGGTAGGCACCGGCTTCAGCCGCGCGCGCATCGGCGATGACGAAGCGAAGAAGCAGCTGTACACCCCCAGCGCCGACATCGAGTACCTGTCGCGCTCGATCTACGACTGGCTGCTGCGCAACCAGCGGATGGCATCGCGCAAGTACCTGACCGGCGAAAGCTACGGCGGCTACCGCGGCCCGCGCATCACCCACTTCCTGCAGACCCGCCTGGGCGTGGCGATGAACGGCCTGGTGCTGGTGTCGCCGTACCTGAGCCCGACACTGGAAGACAACGCCGATGTTTCGCCGATGGCGTGGATGCAGACCCTGCCCTCGATCGCGGCCGCGCACCTGGAGCGCCAGGGCAAGCTGACCGACGCGGCGATGCGCGAGGTGGTGGAGTACACCCGCGGCGACTACGCCACTGCGTTGATGAAGGGCCGCAGTGATCCGCAGGCGACCGAGGCGATGCTGCGCCGGGTGGCCGCGTTGACCGGCCTGGACCCGCAGTTCGTGCGCCGCGCCGGCGGCCGCCTGGAGACCCAGGCCTACCTGCGCGAGGTGTTCCGCGACAAGGGCACGCTGGGCAGCCGCTACGACTCCAACGTCACCGCGTTCGATCCGTTCCCGAACGATCCGGAGCAGCGCGCCAACGATCCGCTGCTGGACAGCATCATCGCGCCGACCACCACCGCGATGGTCGACTTCGTCACCCGAGAGGTCGGCTGGAAGGTAGATGCGCGCTACCAGGCGCTGAACTACGACGTGAACCGTCTGTGGGATCGCAATGGCGACCTGCGCGAGGGCGCGGTGACCCAGCTGCGCCAGGCCGTGGCGATCGACCCGCATCTGCAGGTGCTGATCGTGCACGGCTGGAATGACCTGTCGTGCCCGTTCATGGGCTCGATCCTGACGGTGGACCAGATGCCGACGATGGGCAGCAATCCGGACCGCGTGCAGGTGCGCAGCTATCCGGGCGGGCACATGTTCTACAGCCGGGCGGACAGCCAGGCGGCGTTCCGCAGGGATGTGCAGGCGTTGTTCCAGCGTAATTGAGGGGTGTGTGGGCCGGGCCTGCGGCCCGGCACCCGCAGAGGCCGGAGCAACGGCAAAGGCTCGGTCTCTGGAGGACGGCGGGATGGGGTGGGTGTGCAGGACACGCCGTAAACCCGTCCTTGGGGGCTCGATGGCGCCATCCATGGCGCCAACGGTCCTGCACACCCACCCCACCCCGTCGCTGGCAGGTTCACGCGACCTGCAGTAGATCCACGCCATGCGTGGATACGGGAAAATGATCTGCCATGAAAAAAGCCCGCCGGAATCCGGCGGGCTTTTTGTCTGCAGCGTTGGCGTGGAACTCAGGCCCAGCCGAACAGCTCGAACAGCTTCAGGATCAGGTAGGCGCAGCCGCCTGCTGCCGGGATGGTCAGGATCCAGGCCCAGACGATGCGCTCGATCACGCCCAGGCGCAGCGAACGCGGGTTCTTGGCAAAGCCGACGCCCATGATCGCGGTCGAGATGCTGTGAGTGGTCGACACCGGCATGCCGAAGTGGGCAGCCACGGTCAGCACGGTGGCCGAGCTCGTTTCCGCGGCGAAACCGTGGATCGGGTGCAGCTTGACCATCTTGTGACCCAGCGTCTTGATGATCTTCCAGCCGCCCGAGGCGGTACCGGCGGCCATCACCACCGCGCAGGTCAGCACGATCCACATGGCGATGCCATCACCGGCGTGCGCGTCCGGATGCATGAAGGCCAGCCACGACGGCAGGTCGTTCAACGCGCCGGTCGCTTCGGCACCGATCAGGGTCATGGCGATGATGCCCATGGTCTTCTGCGCATCGTTGTGGCCGTGGGCGAAGCCCATGTAGGCCGCCGAGGCGATCTGTGCCTTGCCGAAGAACGCATTGACGATGCGCGGGCGTGCCAGCCGACCGATCGCGCCGCCGATCTTGGCCAGGCCTGCGATCAATGCCCACAGCAGCACCATCACCACGATGCCGAGCAGGAAGCCGGCGATCGGCGAGGTGATCATCGGCACGAACACCTTCCACAGCAGGCCCTTGTTCTGCACCCAGCTGCCGAAGCGTTCCGACCAGATCAGCGCATCCCAGTTGTTGTGGGCTGCGGCCAGGCCGGCACCACACAGGCCGCCGATCAGCGCGTGCGAGGACGAGGACGGCAGGCCCTTCCACCACGTGATCAGGTTCCAGATGATGCCGCCCAGCAGCGCGCACAGGATCACCTGTGGGGTCACCTCGACCACGTTGGTGTTGAGCAGGCCCGATGCGATGGTCAGGGCTACGGCGGTGCCGGTCAGTGCGCCCAGCAGGTTCATGAACGCGGCGAGCATCACCGCCCAACCGGGCGAGAGCACCTTGGTCGCCACCACGGTGGCGATGGAGTTGGCGGTGTCGTGGAAGCCGTTGATGAACTCGAAAACGAGCGCGGCCAGGATCACCACCAGGACGAGGGTCAGCATGCTGTGGCGTCCGTCAGCTGTTCTTCAACACGATCTGGTACGCCACCACGCCGGCTTCGCGGCAGCGGTCGATGGCCTTTTCCAGGATCTCGAAGAATTCCTTCAGCAGGAACATCTGCAGGTTGTCCAGGCGACCGGAGTAGATGTCGCGGTACAGCTCGAGCATCAGGCGGTCGGCTTCGTTTTCCAGCGAACGCAGGCGCTCGTTGAGCGCGGTCATCCGGTCCAGGTTCATGTGGCGCAGGTCGGCGACCATCTCCACCACCACGCCGGCGGCCTGCTCCAGCATCGCCGCGCGCGGCGCGAAGTCGATGTGCTCCAGGTGGGTCGTGGCCAGCGAATAGCGATCGGCGAACTTCTCGATCTGCTTGGGAATCTTGTACAGGGCCGAGCCCAGCGCTTCGATGTCTTCGCGCTCGATCGGGGTCATGAAGCTGTCCACCAGCGCCTGGCTGATCTTGTCTGAGGCCGCGCGTTCGCGCAGACGGGCCAGCTTGAAGGCATCCAGGGCGGGCTGGCGATCGGCGTCGCGCAGCATCGAATGCAGTGCCTTGGCGGCATCGGAAGCCGCGACGGCAGCCTCATCGAGCAGGGTGTAGAACTGTTTGCCGGAACCGAAAATGGTCTGCAGAGAGAACATTGAGAAACCTGTCAGCCGTCGCGGGAAGGACGGCACCAGGGCGAATTATGACGGCTAGATGACCATCACGGGTATCCCTGCCCCCTTTTCGGGGCTGGAAGGCCCAAAACTGAACAGGCATTTGCCACCCAGCCACGGCCCTTTGCTAAGATGCCAGCGCGCCTTCGGGCGCACCTTATGGACGACGACCCTTATCCCCCAGCGCCGCGCCGGACCCCGTTCCTGAGCGCCTGCCGCCATCGCAAGCACCCGCCCTCCCTGTCACCAACCGGGGACGATGCCCGTGTTTGAAATGATCCTGATTGTCTTCGCGCTCGTTCTGTTGAACGGCTTCTTTGCCATGTCCGAGATGTCGGTCATGACCTCGCGCAAGAGCCGCCTGAAGCAGCTGGCCGGCACCTCCAAGCGCGCGGCCAAGGCACTGGAGCTGTCGGAGAAGCCGGAAGCGTTCCTGTCCACCGTACAGATCGGCATCACCGTGATCGGCGTGCTGACCGGCTTCCTCGGCGGCGAAGCGCTGGGCGAGGCCATCGGCGGCTGGATCCAGGGGCTGATGCCGGGCTTTGCCTATGCCGGCGCGGTTGGCAAGGCGCTGGCAGTCACCTTCATCACCTTCATCACGCTGATCTTCGGCGAACTGGTGCCCAAGCGCCTGGCCCTGACCCGCTCGGAGGACATCGCTGGACTGGTGGCGCTGCCGATGAGCTGGCTGGCCAAGCTGGCCTTCCCCTTCGTCTGGCTGCTGTCCAAGACCACCCAGCTGGTGCTGCGCCTGTTCGGCCTGGGCAAGGACGAGGTCGCCTCGGTCACTGAAGAGGAGATCCGCATGCTGGTGGCCGAGAGCCACGAAGCCGGCGTGATCGACAGCCACGAACGCGACATGATGAACCGCGTGATGCGCCTCGGCGACCGTACCGCCGACAGCCTGATGACCCCGCGCAACCGGATCGCCTGGCTGGACACGCTGGGTGGCCTGGACAAGAACCTGGAGATCATGGCCGAGCATGAGTTCTCGCGGTACCCGGTGTACCGCGACAACGACATGGACGTGGTCGGCGTGCTTGAGCTGAAATCGCTGGCCACGCGCATGGCGCGCGGCGACAACGCGCTGTTCCAGACCCTGCGCGAGCCGCTGTACGTCTCTGAATCCACCCATGCGATGAAGCTGCTGGAGATCTTCCGCGAAGAACAGCAGTCAATGGCGCTGGTGGTGGACGAGTACGGCGAGATCCAGGGCCTGGTGACCATCAGCGACCTGATGGGCGCGGTGGTCGGCCGCCTGCAGGCAACGGAGAATGCCGACGAAGACGCGCTGGTGGTGACCCGTGAAGACGGTTCGCTGCTGGTGGACGGCTCGCTGCCGATCGAGGATCTGCGCGAGTTGATCGGCAGCAACGACCTGCCCGACGCCGAGGATGGCGACTACTACACCCTGGCTGGCATGTGCATCCACTTCTTCGGCCGCATCCCGCACGCGGGCGAGTACTTCGACTGGGCCGGCTGGCGCTTCGAGGTGGTCGATCTGGACGGCGCGCGCGTGGACAAGCTGCTGCTGCGCACCCTGTCCGACGAGCAGGCCGATGAGCTCACCGCCTGAGTCCGGCCCCGGCGCTGCGCCGCCGGAGTACCGCAACGAGGGCATCCGCACCCTGCTGGCGATGTTCGCCTTCGGTGACCCGGCCCAGCACATGAAGCTGGGGCAGATCCTGCAGGATCTGCAGCAGAGTGCCTTCGGTGTATTCCTGTTCGTCGCCATCCTGCCGGCCTTCATCCCCATCCCGGGGCTGGGCGGCGCGGTCAGTGGGCCGCTGGTGATCCTGATCGGCCTGCAGATGCTGTTCTGCATGCGCCGGCCCTGGCTGCCCGGGTTCATCGCCCGTCGCGGGCCCAAGCGCGGCACCATGCACCGGTTCCTGGACCGCATCGACGGTGCCCTGCGCCGCCTCGACCGCATGCTCAAGCCGCGCATGCCACAGATGCTGACGCCTGCCCCCGCCCACGCCTTCAGCGGCCTGCTGCTGGTGCTGCTGGGCCTGCTGCTGTCGCTGCCGATTCCATTCACCAACTACCTGTTTGGTTTCCAGCTGCTGCTGTTCGCGCTGGCGCTGCTCGAGCGCGACGGTGCGCTGATGTTGTTCAACTGGGTGGCTGCAGTGGTGGCGATCGCGTTCTTTGGTTTCAGTTCCGGGCAACTGGTGGGTTACACCGTCGAACTGTTCCAGCGCTGGTTCTGAGCGCAGGCAATTACCGGGCGCTTCCCATCCACGCATGGCGTGGATCTACTTCGGATCACCTGCATCCACGCATGGCGTGGATCTACTTTCGATCGCGCGCATCCACGACTGGCGCGGATCTACCTTGAACCCAGTAGATCCACGCCATGCGTGGATGCGGCACCTCAACGCAGGTCGATGAAGCCGTTGTCGCCCAACCGGGCCGGCTCATCCTGCACGGCCGACAACACGAAACTGAGGGCCGAGCCCAACAGCGTGCCCGGCCCGTCCCAGTACTCGGCGGTTTCTGCACGCACGTGGATCAGCCGCAGCTTCGGATCATCGGGGCCACCGGGAAAGAACAGCTTCATCGCCGGCGACCACAGCTCTTCGACCTTGGCACGGTCATCGACGATGCGCGCCACACCCGCCACCGAGACATACGTGTTCTTCGACGGTGAGGCATAGGCGACGTTGACCCGTGGGTCGAGCGCGATCTCCGCCACCTTGGGGCTGTCTGCAGCGGTGGCGAACCACAGGTCACCATCGAAGGCGACCTGCTGGGTGCCGAGCGGGCGGCTGTAGAGACGCCCGTCGACGCCGCGGGTGGTGAACATCGCCACCTCCACGTCCTTGATCAGTTCGGCCAGCTGGGCAATGTGTTCGGTGCGGGACTCGTCCATGGGGGACTCCAGAGAGGGGAACCCCATCAGACGCGTTCGCGCCGCAAATTGCCGTGACGCAATTGTTCAGCCCGCGTGGCGGGCGTGCCACGCGTGCATCGCCAGCTCGAACGAACGCAGGCGCGCGCGATGGTCGTACAGGTTGGCGGTAAGCATCAGTTCGTCGGGCTGGTGGCGTTCGACGAAGGCTGCGATGCCGTCGGCCACCTGCTGTGGATCACCCAGCACCGTGCACGCCAGCGCCCGCTCCACGCCCAGCTTCTCGTGCGGTTCCCAGAACGCTTCGATGTCGTCGATCGGCGCCGGGATCTTGCCCGGACGGCCACGACGCAGATTGACGAAGCTCTGCTGCTGGCTGGTGAACAGCCGGCGCGATTCGGCCTCGCTGTCACTGGCCACCACGTTCAATGCCAGCATCGCATGCGGTTGCTTGAGCGTGGCCGAAGGGCGGAATTCACGGCGGTACACCGCCAGCGCTTCATCCATGGAATCGGGCGCGAAGTGCGAGGCGAAGGCGTACGGCAGGCCCATAGAGGCGGCCATGCGCGCGCCGAACAGGCTGGAACCAAGGATCCAGGTCGGCACCCGCAGGCCGCCACCCGGTACCGCCTGCACCGCCTGGCCGGGCTGCACCGGTTCGAAGTAGTGCAGCAGTTCGCGCACGTCCTGCGGGAACTGGTCGGCGCTGTCGAAATAGCGGCGCAGGGCGCGCGCGGTCGGCTGGTCGGTACCCGGTGCGCGGCCCAGGCCCAGGTCGATACGGTCCGGGTACAGCGAGGCCAGCGTGCCGAACTGCTCAGCCACCTGCAGCGGTGCATGGTTGGGCAACATGATGCCGCCGGCGCCGACACGGATGCGTTGGGTGCCACCGGCCACATGGCCGATCAGCACCGCGGTGGCGGCACTGGCGATGCCAGGCATGTTGTGGTGTTCGGCCAGCCAGTAGCGGCGGTAGCCCAGCGCGTCAGCATGCTGGGCCAGTTCGAGCATGTTGGCGAAGGCAGCAGTGGTATCGCTGCCCTCGCAGACCGGGGCCAGGTCGAGGATCGACAACGGGATCATCAGGCGGTTTTCCGTTACAGGATCCCCTGTTGATGGGGTCGCCCTGCCCCCACGGCCAGTGCCGGTGGCGGGACGCTGATTCCTGTGGGACGGATTCAGCGCCACCGGCCTGTGTAGAGCCGAGCCCACGCTCGGCTGCACTTCCCCGGTGCACAGCAGCCGAGCGTGGGCTCGGCT
>NZ_JBHZOP010000090.1:0-23628 GCF_042787595.1 Stenotrophomonas sp. YIM B13575
GGTGTGGGTTGGCAGGACCGTTGGCGCCATGGATGGCGCCATCGAGCCCCCAAGGATGGGTTTACGGCGTGTCCTGCCAACCCACACCGACCCGCCCAACCAACAGACAACCCAGAGCCGGCTGTTGCCCTTGCTGTTGCTGCTGCCTTGGCTTCGGCCTCTGCGGGTGCCGGGCGCAGCCCGGCCGACCCACTCCGTTTGCGCATGTAACCGCTTACAGCAATTTTCCACAAAGGGTCATTTGTAAGACACGTCGCTGCCATATTGCGCAGCAACATGCGTCGACACGTCGGCCGTGCTAAAAATCGCCCCGCCCATCGCTTAGATCGATCCAAGACGACAGCGCGATGGCCCGGAGTTGGGGAGCAAGACAGGACGTGCCGCGTCATCCGCCAAGCGCTCGTTGCATCTGCACGGCGAAGGCAAGATCGGCATCACGAATTAGATCGATTCAAGTTTCCGCGTCAGTCAGTCACCGGATCAATCCAGGAGAGAGGGAGAGATGGCAATGAAGCAATCAACACGTACGCAGGGCCACGACGCGTTGTCGCTGGCCATCGCGCTGGCGCTGGCCGCCGCCGTCGCTCCGCTTGGCGCTTCCGCGCAGCAGGCGGCAACGACCGGCGCGCAGGACGCCACCACCCTGGACAGCGTCCAGGTCACCGGCTACCGCTACGCGATCGAAAAGAGCCTGCAGCAGAAGCGCGACGCCAACGCCGTGGTCGAAGTGATCACCGCCGAGGACGTCGGCAAGTTCCCCGACAAGAACGTGGCCGACGCGCTGCAGCGCGTGCCCGGCGTGGTCATCACCCGCAGCGGTGGCGAAGGCAAGTCGGTCAGCGTGCGCGGCCTCGCGCCCGACCTGACCCTGACCCAGTTGAACGGCAACTTCGTCGCCTCGTCGGAAACCAACAACGAAGCCACCCGCTCGTTCAACTACACCCTGCTGCCGTCGAACATGCTGTCCAGCGCCGAGCTGTTCAAGTCGCCGGAAGCGCGCATCGACGAAGGCGGCATCGGCGGCACGGTGATCCTGCACACCCGCCGCCCGCTGGATATGGAAACCAATTCCGGCTACGTCAACCTGGAAGGCACCTCGTCCGATACCAGCCACGACGTCGACCCGCAGGTGTCGGCGCTGTACTCCTGGCACAGCAAGGACGAGCGCTTCGGCGTGCTGGTCGGCGTGACCCAGCAGAAGCGCACCAGCCGCACCATGGAAGCCAGCACCGAGGACTACCAGTGGTACGGCAACAACACCACCGCACGCGATGCCAACGGCAACCTGCTGGAACAGGACGGCATCCACTACTGGTGGGGCCAGTCCGGCTTCAACAACCAGACCGGCAAGAACTACAGCGAGTTCTTCATGCCGACCTCGGTGAACTTCGCGGTGAAGGAAGAGAAGCGCGAGCGCAAGGGCGGCCAGCTGACCTTCCAGTTCAAGCCGATCGACAACCTCACCCTGACCGCCAACTACTTCCGCTTCGAACTGCAGGGTGATTACACCCAGAACATGCTGAAGGTGCCGGAGTGGAACCTGGCCCGTTACAACCAGGACGGCAACTGGGATGGCGGCCGCCTGCTCAACGGGCTCAGCTTCGACCCCAGCGGCAGCATCGTCACCGGTGCACAGTACGAAAAGCTGGCCGGCAAGACCTACTACTGCAGTGAAGACGAAGCCGCAGCGGCCGGCATGAAGCCCGGTGGCTGGGGCCCGGACGACTGCACCATCCCCACCCCGCAGCTGACCGGTGGCTACAGCAAGGAAAAGGCGCTCTCGCAGACCGCCGACCTGACCATCGACTGGGACATCAGCCCGCTGTGGAAGGCGTCGTTCACCGGTGGCCGCACGTGGTCCGAAGGTGGCCCGTCGATGAACTTCCGGATGTCGGCCAAGCCGCGCCGCAAGGTCGGCAACCAATGGCAGTCGGGCAACCAGTACACCGCGTGGGACCTGACCGGCACGCCGTCGGTGCAGTTCTCGCCGGACCTGCAGCAGCAGTTGATGGCCGGCATCGCCGAAGTGGACACCGGCTCGACCGATTCGTCGTGGATGCAGACCGAGGTCAAGCAGAACTACTTCCAGGCCGACGTCACCAAGCTGTTTGAAGCCGGCTGGCTGGACTCGATCCAGTTCGGCGCCAAGTACCGTGACGGCCAGGTCCACCGCAACACCGGCAACACCTACTGGGTGTGCCCGGGCCTGGATCCGGCCGACTATGACAACAACCGCTACCAGGCCGGTTGCGATCCGACCGCCGGCAATGCCCAGCCGGGTTTCTTCCTGTCCAATCCGATTAGCAACATCACCGGTGGCTTCAACGCCAACGTGTTCCCGGGCATCAACTACCCGGCCTACATCGATTACCTCAACAAGACCTACGGCGGTTCCCACAACCGCACCGAGGAAGACTTCGTCTACGACGTCAACGAGAAGATCTACTCGGGCTACTTCCAGGCCAACTTCCGTACCGACCGCGTGCGCGGCAACGTCGGCGTGCGCGTGGTGCGCACCAAGCAGTTCGCCCAGTCCAGCGATTCGGTCGAGCGCTTCAACGACTACTTCGTGGACAACGCCAGCGGCGCACCGATGAGCTGCGATGATCCGGCCGCCGATCCGAACCTGCGCTGCCAGGGCGGCTTCGTGCGCCTGCCGGACAACCAGGTCCGTGACAAGGTCTACACGCTCAGCTCGCTGGACAAGACCTACACCGACTTCCTGCCCAGCTTCAACATCGCCTGGGACATCACCGACAACCTGGTGCTGCGTGGTGCCGCATCGAAGGTGATCGCCCGCCCGAGCTACACCTCCATCGCCTACCCGGG
This sequence comes from Stenotrophomonas sp. YIM B13575, assembly GCF_042787595.1. Taxonomy (NCBI): domain Bacteria; kingdom Pseudomonadati; phylum Pseudomonadota; class Gammaproteobacteria; order Lysobacterales; family Lysobacteraceae; genus Stenotrophomonas; species Stenotrophomonas sp. YIM B13575. The sequence goes on from NZ_JBHZOP010000090.1 coordinate 2,830, forward strand.
CGGCCTGCGCTACGTCAGCGAGGAATACAGCAACGACCGCCGCGTCGCCGGCGGCACCGACACCCCCGGCTGGTACGGCTCGGGCAGCAACAAGGCGCTGGAGCCGTTCGAGGCCGTGCAGTTCGACCTGGGCCTGGAGTGGTACTTCAAGCCGGGTTCGGTGGCTGGCGTGGCACTGTTCCGCAAGAACGTGGACAACTTCACCGTGCCGGTGGTGCGCGACCAGCAGATGACCGTTGGCGGGCAATCGGTGACGGTGCAGAAGTATGAAACCCAGGCCAACGGCCGTGACGGTGTGTCGCAGGGCGTGGAACTGTACGGTCAGTACACCTTCGACTTCGGTCTGGGCGTGCAGGCCAACTACACCTACAACGACACCAACCTGGCTTCGATCGTGCTGGATGGCGAAGAGATCGGTTCCTCGCCGCTGGTGGGCAGCGCCAAGAACCAGGCCAACGTGACCGTGTTCTACGAGAACGAGAAGTTCCTCGCACGCGCCTCGTACAACCGTCGCGGTGAAGTGGTCGGCGGCCTCAACAACGGCCTCACCACCTACACCAAGCCCTACGACCAGCTCGATCTGAACGTGGCCTACAACCTGACCCCGGACTGGACCGTTACCGCCTCGGTGCTCAACGCCACCAAGTCCGAGCTGCGCAGCTATCTGGGCAACGACAGCCAGGCCCGCCTGCTGTCCAACATCTACGCCGGCCGCCAGCTGTACTTCGGCGTGAACTGGAAGTTCTAACGCAATAACCCCGCCTGCGCGCGGGGACGATCCTCCACGGCAGCCGCGCTGGTACAGGTGGCTGCCGTTTTTTGTTCAGCGTATCGCTTGACCCTGCCATCGTTGGAACGTGCACACTGGCTCCACCCCCAGAGCATCAAAGGAGCTACAGATGGAATTCCATGTGGAAGGCATGACCTGCGGTGGCTGCGCACGCAGCGTGACCAAGGCGATCGAGCTGGTCGACCCGGCAGCGACCGTGTCGGCCGACCCGGCCAGCCGTCGCGTGCAGGTGCAGACCTCGGCCAGCGAAGCGCAGATCGTCGCGGCGCTGATCGAAGCGGGTTTCCCGCCGCGTACGGCCTGATCACGCTGCCGATTGCATGAACGATGCCCGCCCTGTGCAGCTGCCAGGGCGGGCATTTTCTTTTCCATCTGTCTTGGTCAGGTCCTGCGCGCGCGCCTGCGTACTGCCCCTGCGGGTGCTGCAACCGGCGCAGCGCCCTCTTCGCCTTCACCCAACCGCTGCAGGATCGGGCACTCGGGGCGATCATCACCAGCGCAGCAGCTGATCAGCGATTTCAATGTATCGGCCATCTGCCGCATGTTCTCGATGCGCTGTTCCAGGTCATCGATGTGCTGCTCGGCCAGGCGCTTCACATCCGCGCTATGCCGCGACGTGTCGTTCCACAGGCCCAGCAGGTCGGTGATCTCGGCTACCGAAAAGCCGAGATCACGCGCGCGGCGGATGAAACGCAGCCGATGCACATCGGCCTGCGAATAGGCACGATAGCCCGCACCGGTGCGGTCAGCCTGCGGAATCAGGCCGATCTGTTCGTAATAGCGGATCATCTTGGCCGACACGCTGGAGGCCTTCGATGCTTCACCGATGTTCATGCAATCGCTCCTTCACTGGGCCGCATGGGAGGCGTCCGCCATCGGCGCCTGGAAGCGCCGCAGGCGCAGCGCATTGCCGAGTACGAACACACTGGACAGGGCCATGGCACCGGCGGCGAACACCGGCGACAACAACACGCCCCATACCGGATACAGCGCACCGGCCGCGACCGGGATCAATGCGGTGTTGTAAGCGAAGGCCCAGAACAGGTTCTGGCGGATGTTGCCGATGGTCGCCTTCGACAGCGCGATGGCATTGGGCACGCCCTGCAGGTTGCCGGACATCAGCACCACGTCAGCCGATTCCACCGCAACGTCGGTGCCGGTGCCGATCGCCAGCCCGACATCGGCCTCGGCCAGCGCCGGCGCATCGTTGATGCCATCACCGACGAACGCGATCTGACCGTAAGCCGCCTTCAGCCGGCGTACCGCCTCCACCTTGCCTTCCGGCAGCACTTCGGCCACCACTTCATCGATGCCGAGCTGACGGGCGATGGCCTGCGCGGTAGCAGCGTTGTCACCGGTGATCATGGCCACCTTCAGGCCAAGCTGGTGCAGGGCGGCAATGGCGGCCGGCGTACTCGGCTTGATCGGATCGGAGACTGCGATGATCGCCGCCAGGCGGCCATCAAGGGCGGCATACAGCGGCGACTTTCCCTCGTTGCCCAGGCGCTCGGACAATGCAGCGAACGCACCGATATCCACGCCCAGCGAACGCATGAAACGATCGGCGCCCACTTCCACGCGTGCGCCATCGACGGTGGCACGCACGCCCATGCCGGTCACCGACTCGAAATCAACCATCGCCGGCAGCGCGATGCCCTGCTCCGTCGCCGCCTCGACGATGGCGCGGGCGATCGGGTGCTCCGAGCGCGATTCCACCGCTGCCACCCGTGCCAGTACCTGCGCGCGATCGAAGCCGTCGGCGATCTCCAGGTCGGTCAGCAGCGGGCGGCCTTCGGTCAGCGTGCCGGTCTTGTCCACCGCCACCACCTTGGCGTCCTTCAACAACTGCAGCGCCTCGCCCTTGCGGAACAGCACGCCCATCTCGGCACCGCGGCCGGTGCCGACCATGATCGAGGTCGGCGTCGCCAGCCCCATCGCACACGGACAGGCAATGATCAGTACGGCAACTGCATTGACCAGCGCGAAGGTCAGCGCCGGCGACGGCCCGAAGATCAGCCACACCAGGAACGTAACGAGGGCCGCCAGCATCACCGCCGGCACGAACCACAGCGTCACCTTGTCGACCACGGCCTGGATTGGCAACTTGGAGCCCTGCGCCTGTTCAACCAGACGGATGATCTGCGCCAGCATGGTCTGCCCACCCACCGCCGTGGCACGCAGGGTCAGTGCGCCCTTCTGGTTGACGGTGCCGCCGACCACGTTGCTGCCGGCCGACTTTTCCACCGGGATCGGCTCGCCGGTGATCATCGACTCGTCGACGAAACTGCGACCTTCAGTCACCTCACCATCCACCGGCACGCGCTCGCCCGGACGCACCTCCAGCAGATCGCCCAGCAGTACCTCGTTGATCGGGATGTCGACAATGCGACCCTCACGGCTGACGTGCGCCACCTTGGCCTGCAGGTTGACCAGGCGCTTGATCGCCTCTGACGTGCGGCCTTTCGCGCGCACTTCCAGGAAGCGGCCGAGCAGGATCAGCGCGACGATCACCGCCGCCGCTTCGTAGTAGACATTCACCGTGCCCGCCGGCAGCAGGCGCGGCATGAAGGTGGCCACGACCGAATAGCCGAACGCCGCAGCGGTGCCCACCGCCACCAGCGAGTTCATGTCCGGCGCCAGGCGCAGCAGCGCCGGGAAGCCCTTCTGGTAGAAGCGCCGGCCGGGAATGGCCAGGACCAGCGTGGTCAGCACGAACTGCAGGTACCAGCTGGCCTGGATGCCGATCGTGGACATCACCCAGTGATGCATGCTGGGGACCAGGTGCGAGCCCATTTCCAGCACGAACACCGGTGCTGCCAGCACGCTGGCCAGGATCAAGTCACGTTTCAACGCCACCCGCTCGGCATCCTTCTTTTCCGCCGCTTCCTCGTCGACCTGGGTGCCGCCATCGAGTGCGTGCGCCGCGTAGCCGACCTTGTCGATCGCCGCCACCAGTGCGTCGATGCCGGCGACGCCGCGCACGGTCGCACGTTCGGTGGCCAGGTTGACGCTGGCCTGGCTGACGCCCGGCACCGCCAACAGCGCACGCTCCACGCGGCCGACGCAGGACGCGCAGGTCATGCCTTCCACGGCCAGTTCGGTGGTCGCAGCCGGCACCTCATAGCCCACGCTTTCCACCGCCTGGATCAGGGCGTCGCGGTCGACCGGGCCAGAAGAGCGGATGTCCGCACGCTCGGTGGCCAGGTTGACCGACACGCTGGCGACCCCCTCGACCTTGGCCAGGGCCGCTTCGACCCGGCCGACACAGCTGGCGCAGGTCATGCCTTCGATCGGCAGGCTGAGGGTGGAAGCCGTCCCGGGGACGGCGGTAATGCTGGAGGTGCTCATGGCCTGGTTTCCCTGGTTCCATCTGGAGAGATGACCAGCCTAGACCTTGCCATCGTGGGAAGGTCAAATCCACCCCGCCCGGCCAACGGCCCATCCACGCATGGCGTGGATCTACAGTAGAGCCACGCCGGCGCCGCCATCCCTCAGAACGTGAACACATACTCCAGCGCGAACTCACGCCCCACCGCACCGAGCAGACGCGTCGGGGCGAAATCGTAGTCGACCTTGTACGGGTCCTTGTGGTTCCAGCTGGTGGCGTTGAACGCGTTGTTCACGTACAGATTGACCTTCATGAACTCGGTCACCTGGTAGCCGACGTTGAAGTTCCAGGTAATGAACGGCCCGACCCGGCCGTAATAGCGCGCCGTCTGCTGCCCGGCGTTCGGGTTCGTATTGGCCGATCCATCCGGACGCGTGGCTGGCTCCAGGCAGTTCAGCGACGGGCTGTCGCTGGGTACGTAGCCATCGGCGAACGGCAGGCAGCCGCCAGGGTTGTCCAGGCGGTCGGTGCCCCAGTGGTAGCGCACACCCGGCACCGAGCCGATGCGGTCGGCATACACGTTCGCGTTCCAGTTTCCTCCCTGCCAGGCCAGGCTCGCGCGCAGCTTGCTGCGCAGGTCACGGTCGCGGCGCTCGGGGTTCGGGTCGTTGGCGTAGCGCTGCTCCTTCGTGGAGATCTGGTTGGTGTAGTTCACCCCCAGCTGGAAGCTGCCCCATGCGGCCGTCTCCAGCCGATAGCGCGCGCTCAGATCGATACCACGCACTTCGCGGCTGGCCAGGTTGAACGGCCCGCGCTCGATCGACACCAACCGTCCGCTGCTGTCACGATTCACCCGGGCCAGGATGCCGGCGCAGTAAGCCTCACCCGCCGGATTCGCCCACGGCGTACCGTCCATGTTCTTGCCGGTCAGGCAGCCGGCCTCGCTGGCCAGCACTTCGTCCGCACCGACGTCGACGATCATGTCTTCCAGCTTGATCGCCCAGTAATCCGCGCTCATCGACAGGTTCGGCAGTACGTCCCAGACGAAGCCGACCGTCCACGAATTGCCGGTCTCCGATCGCAGCAGCGGCGTACCCCGACGGTTCACGTCGAACGCGTACCAGACATCGGTATTGCCCACGCCGCAGTTGTTGACCAGATACGCGCCGCTCTCGATGCAGCGCAGGCGGTCGTAGGTCAGCACTTCGGAGCTGCTGGCCTGGCCCAGCAGGTAGTGCATGTCCGGCGCGTGGAAGCTGGTCGCGTAGGAGCCGCGCACCAGCAGCGACTCGAACGGACGCCATTCCAGGCCAGCGTTCCAGGTGGTTTCCTTCTGGCTGCCGACATCCAGCGCCTCGCCGCCGCCGTCGGCCTTGTAGCTGCCATAACGGTCGTAGCGTGCCGCAGCGGTGGCGATCAGGCTGTCGGCCAAGGGGATCTTGAACTCGACACCGGCCGAATAGCGGGTGCGCTCACCACCACCACGATCCACGTTCTGCAGGTCGAAATCGATGCCAGCGCGCGGATCCGGGCTGAGGTGATAGCCCTGCTTCGCTACTTCGGCCACCGCCGCGAACGAGATCGGCCCGGCCCAGCCCTGCAACAGTTCACCGGTGATGTCGGCCGAGGCCTGGTTGACGTAGGAGGACGCGCGATTCTTCGCGACGGTGCCCATCTGCCAGTACTGGTCCGGGGTGATCGGGTTCCACCAGCGCGACTCGTTCAATGCGTAGATGGCCTCACCGTCGCCGGTGGTGCCCAGCCGCGGGCCGAGGAAGAAGTCGTACGACTTCTGTTCGTCGACCACGTTCTGCCGCTCCTCGACGCGGTAGTAGGAACGTCCGACCGTGGCGCTCCAGTCGAAGCGATCGGCCAGGCGACCACGCAGGCCTGCGCTGATATCCCACGACAACTCGCGGTTGGTATTGCGCAGCGTGTCCAGGCCACCGACTTCGTCCGGGGTGAACTGGCGCACGCCGAGCACCGGGCGATTGCGGTTGGCGTCCCAGTAATAACCGTTGGCATCGTCGATCAACGAAACACTGGGTGGGTTGGTGCCCCAGATCGCCTCGGACCGGTACACCGCCAGGTTGCTCCAGGCCTGCAGGCCATCACCGAAATCGAAGGTGCCATAGAGATTGCCCGACACGTTCTCCGAGCCACCGGTCAGCAGCCAGTTGGCGTAGTCGGCGCTCATGCCGCACAGGCGGCCGGTGTTGCTCACTGTATTGGCGTTGTAGTTGTAGACCAGCCGATCGGCGGTGTAGTACTCGCCAGCGAATTTCTCGCAGGTGCCGTCCGGCGGTGCCAGGCGCTGGCCTGTGCTCGGGTCGATCAGCGCCAGGCCCGCGGTGGGACGGAAACCGACCTTGCGCTGTTCCATGTTCCAGGACGGGTACAGCGCATCGTCAGCGTCGTCCATCTGCGGTCGGTCGCGGCCGAACAGCGGATCGCGCTTGGTGTACTGCAGTGCGTAGGTCACGCTCCAGTTGTCGCCGGTCTTGCCGCCCGCCCACGAAAGATCCCAGGTATCGCGGCCGCCTTCGGTGGAGGTACCACCGCGCACGCGCACTTCGTCGCCGTCGTAGTTGGTCTTCAGGATGACGTTGACCACGCCGGCGATGGCGTCCGAACCATAGATCGCCGACGCGCCGCCGGTCAGCACTTCGATGCGCTCTACGGCAGCGGCAGGAATGTTGCTGTAGTTGGAGAAATTGGTCTCGCCACCATAGGGCAGCGGGTAGTCGGCCACGCGGCGGCCGTTGACCAGCAGCAGGCTGCGGTTGGGCCCCATGCCGCGCAGGTTCAGGCCGCTCGCGTTGGGCGTGTGCGAGCCCCACTGCGATGCCGCTTCAACGGTGCCGGTCGCTTCGGTGAGCGTCTTCAGCGCGTCGTAGACGGTGACGAAGCCTTCCTTCTGGATCTGTGCGGCGGTGATCACGTTGACCGGGGCCGGACCTTCGACGCCGGCGCGCTTGATGCGCGAACCGGTAACGGTGACGGCATCGAGGTCCTTGGTAGAGGACGTGGTCGCTTCCTGTGCGCCCGCTGCGAAGGGCAGCAAGGCAAGCACGAGGGCCTGGGACAGCAGATGACGACGGTTGCGGACGGACTGAGCCATGGGTGGTTGCTCTTGGATGGTGGGCGCGCGGTCGGATGGCGATCCCGGGCGTTGAATCGATCCATCTCGATTCGATCACCCTCCCCTGTGGATCGATCCAAACTAAAGCACAGCTGAACCACGCCCGGCATGCGGCGACGCAGCAACGCGCTGCAACATGTCGCTATCGGCTCCTGGTGTCGAGAGAATTCAACGGGTTGAGAAACATCGCTGAGAGAACGGCGCACGAAGCGATGACAAGATTGCGACAAACGCGCGCGGAACGGTTTTGTCCGTCTTCAACGACTTCCAAGGTCCGGTGGGTCTAGAACAAACCACCCATCGCGGAGCGCGTAGTGGCTCGATGCGTTGCCTCCGGGTCCGATACCCCACCACTCGATGGTGAACCCGTCGTCCTGCCAGGTCACGGAAGAAAAGTCGGATTCACTGCCGGGGCTTCCCGAGTTCAGACTGGCGAGGGACACGGTCTCCAGGCAGCTGCTGATCACTACACTGCCGCGTTCGATGGGCTTCGGCCGGGTCAATTCGTAAACGAACAAATGGATCTCGCGCCCCGCGCCACAGCGGCCCGTCGGATTGGAGGGGTTTGAATCGAACACCTGATACAGCGCCCGAAAGCGTTTGTTTCCAAGCATATGTACGCGAGTGTCGACGAACGCCCCTGTAGCAGAGGGTGCCAGCGTCACCCCGCTCAGCACAGCGCCGGTGCTGCTTCCCTCCGGACCGGCCGCCTTCCAGATCAACACTGGTGGCTGTCCTTCATCTGCAGCTATTGCGGCGATTGGCAGCAGACAGAGAAGTAGCAAGAGCAGTCGAGGCATGCGGAAGGAGGATCGTTGCCACAGGGAGTTGGACCCCACTGTCGACAATCCTTACTTGATCGTCCATTCGGAAACACGGATGCCCCTGCATTCCGCAGTTTGGCGGACGGACTGTCCATCCGCGCATGTCAGAAGCGTCACTTTTCGGCAACGGGTGCGCGTTCGGCAATGGGGTCGGAGCCCTTCTGCGAAGGGATCCGACCCCGGGCGACGGTCAGCCGTCCAACGCCTGCCGCAGTGCGGCCACGGTCGTGGTGGCGGTCTGGCTCCAGTCCGGATCCAAACCGCGCAATGCCGGGTTCTGGAACTGCATGGCGGAGCGCCGCAGGCCCTTGGCCGAGGCGTGAAGTTCGGTACAGCCGCTCCGTCGTGCGACGGCGGCGATATTGGCCGGGCCCAGCCCCGCGCCGGCCATCACACTGATGCGCCCCGCCGCCTGCGTGACCAGACCTGCCAGCACATCCGCGCCGGCCTCGGCGCTGACCTGGCCGCCCGAGGTCAGCACGCGCTGGCAGCCCAGCCCGATCACCTGCTCCAGCGCGGAGGGCAGGTCACGGGCGGCATCGAACGCACGGTGGAAGGTCACCTGCAGCGGGCCGGCCGCCCGCACCAGTTCCAGGCACAGCGGCCAATCGATGTCGCCCTGTTCATCCAGCGCACCGATCACCACGCCGTCGCAGCCCAGCGCGCGGCACTGCGCGATATCACGCAGCATCAGCTCGGTTTCCAGCGCGTCGTAGTGGAAATCACCCGGGCGTGGTCGCACCAGCACGAACAACGGAATCTGCAGCCGCTCGCGGGCTATGGCGATGCTGGCAAACGACGGCGTAGTGCCGCCCTCAGCGAGATTGTCGAACAGTTCGATGCGGTCTGCGCCACCGGCCTGCGCGGCCAACGCCGAAGCCACCGAATTGCTGGCGACCTCCAGCGTGCGGCGCACGTTCACGCCTGCGTGCTCGCATAGATCGACGGCGAGTCGCGCAGGTCATCCTGGCGCTGCGCGTCGCACACTGCGTAGACGAAGCCGCGATGCAGCGCATACGCACCCACCTCGCCCTGCTTGTTCATTGCCAGGAAACAGACCTGCAGCGTGCGGCTGGCTTCGGGGCGCTTGCGCACCACGCGGTCGATCGCCTCGCGGCAGGCCTGTGCCGGCGAGCGCCCCTGGCGCATCAGCTCGACCACCAGGAACGAGGCCGCGTTGCGGATCATCTCTTCGCCCACACCCGAGGCGGTGGCGGCGCCCACTTCGTTGTCCACGTACAGGCCGGCGCCGATGATCGGGCTGTCGCCCACCCGGCCGTGCAGTTTCCAGGCCATGCCGCTGGTGGTGCAGGCACCGGCCAGATTGCCCTTGGCGTCCAGTGCCAGCATGCCGATGGTGTCGTGGTTGTCGCTGTTGCCGGGTAGACCGCGGCGCTCGGCATTGATCTGCGGCGCGTACTTCTCGGTCTTCAGCCATTCGCGCCACGCCGCTTCGGCCTTCGGGGTCAGCAGGTGCTGGCGCTCGAAGCCCTGCTGCACGGCGAACTGCTGGGCGCCCTCGCCCACCAGCAGCACGTGCGGGCTTTTCTCCATCACTTTGCGGGCCACCGACACCGGATGCAGGATGTCGACCAGCGCAGCGACCGCGCCACAGCGGCCGTCACCATCCATGATGCTGGCGTCCAGGCTCAGCACGCCGTCGCGATCCGGGTTGCCGCAATGGCCGACGGTGGGGTTGCACAGCTCACTCTCGGCCCAGCGCGCGCCCGCTTCCACCGCATCCAGCGCGCTGCCGCCCTGCGCCAGCACCTTCCATGCGGCCTGGTTGGCCGGCACGCCGAAGTCCCAGGTCGAAACTACCCTGGCGCCGCCCTGCGTGCGCGCCTGCACGCCCGGCAATGCCGCCATGCCTGCGGCCAGTGCACCGGCCTGCAGGAACTGCCTGCGATCCACCATCGTCCCCTCCCAGTCTGCAATGCGCGGCCGGCCCGATGCCGGTCGCAGCGATCAGTCGTGCGTGGGTTGCCGTGCGGCGTGCCAGACCGCCGCGCCCAGCACACCCAACTGGCCATGCTCCACCCGCCACACCGGCACCTGGCGCAGCACCTCGGTCAGCACACCCTTGTTGAGGAAGCGCTCACGGAAGCGGCCATCGGCCAGGAAATCCTGCACATGCGCGGAAATGCCGCCGGCCAGGTACACCGAGCGCGCGCCGACGGCGATCGCCGCGTCGCCGGCCAGGCTGCCCAACCAGGCACAGAACACCTGCAGCGTCTCCACCGCCAGCGCATCCTCGCCGTTGCGGGCAGCACCGATCAGTGCCTCGGTGCTGGTCCACACCGGAGTGGCGCCGCGCAGTTCGCACAGGCACGGGTACAGGTTCATCAGGCCGCTGCCGGACAGCACGCGCTCGTTGTCGACGTGCGTCCAGCGCTGCAGCAGCTTGCCCAGCACCTGCAGCTCGAGCGCATTGCCGGCGCCGAGTGCAGCGTGACCGATCTCGCTGGCCAGCACCGGGCGCTCGCCATCGGCGAAGCGCAGCGCGGCGCCCAGGCCGGTGCCGGCGCCCAGCACCAGCGCCGGGAACGCCTGCGCCGGATCGGCATCGCCGTTCAACGGCACCAGGGTCTCGGGCCGCAGGTAGGGAATGGCCAGCGCCACCGCCTCGAAATCATTGATCAGCTGCAACTCGTGCAGCCCGGACTGCGCGCGGGTAGCCGACAGCGAGACCGTCCAGGGCAGGTTGGAATTGATCAGCACATCGCCATCGAGCAGGCCGGCAATGGCCACCACCGCGGTCTGCACCGGCTGGCCGAGGCCAGCGGTGAAATCGGCAATGATCGCGGCCAGGCTGGGATGCTCGGCACAAGCATAGGTGCGATGGCCGCCAAGCAGCGGTGCCTGGCCGGGTTGCGTTTCCGCCAGCGCGAGGCGGGCGAAGGTGCCGCCGACATCGGCAACGACAAGACGGCGCGGAAGACCGCCGCGGGCGGAGTCGGAGGAAACCGGGGACGCTGCTGCGATGGTCACGCTGGCCTGCTTGGATCGATTGAATCGCCCCGATTCTCAGGCATCGGGGCGGCTTTGCCTAGCGCGCCGGTGGTTCAGGTTGGCCTACATGCCTTCCTGTTCGGCCACCTGCACGCCATCCACCAGCACGCGCAGGCGCTGCGGGCGGAAGCCGGCGAACAGCAATGGCCGGGTGCGTTCGACCAGCACTTCGTGGCCAGCGATGTGGCGCAGCCACGACTGTACCAGCGAGAACGAGAGGTGGGTGCCCGGATGCAGCGGATGCTGCACCCAGACCTTCTCGCTGGCGCTCCGCAGCATCATCGCGCCGGTGAACCAGTGGCGGCTGAGGGTCACCGGCGTGGTGCAGGCCATGAAGCGGATATCCATGCGGGGTCCTTTCGCTGGAGAGGCCTTGCGGCGTGTCAGGGCTGGGCAGTCTGCAGGCTGTAGCTGGTGGTGGCGGTGAACACCGCGCCGTCCGGCTGGGTCGAGCGCACCTCGACCTTGTGGCTGCCCACGGCCAGATCGGTCGGCAACGCACCACGCCACAGGTGCGGCGAAGCGGTGGCTTCAGGCGAACGATCGTAGCCGCGCAGCGTGGAGGCCAGATCGTCGGCGACGTTCTCCACCATCAGGCGCGGATCGGGCTGGCTGACCTGCTTCATCGGCTGCCAGGCGCCGCCATCGACGCGGTACTCGACCACGCTGGCGTCCTCGCCCATGTAGACGTTGGCATAGATGCCCCACGCCGGGTACGCGCCCTTGCGCAGCACCTTCGGTGCATGCAGGCCGATCTGCTCGCTGGCGGCTACACCGGCTACCCGGTACTGCAGGCGATAGCTGCCGTTCCCGGCCACGTCCAGCAGCGCATAGCCCTTCGGCGTGCCATCGCTCATGGTGCTGTCCGGTACGCCGGCGGCATTCTTAACGCCCGACCAGAACGCACCGCAGTTGGCACCGACGTTGTACTCGTGCAGCGGCCTGGCACCCTGCCAGCCGTCAGCCTTGCCGTGGTAGACGTGCTGCTGGGTGTGGCTGTGGCCACTGAGTACCAGCACGTTGCGGAAGTCCTTCAGCAGGTCGAACAGGCGCTGGCGGTCGGCATGGCGGAAGGTCTCGCGCCCCGGTGCCGCATCGAACAGCGGAATGTGCATGCCCAGCACCAGCAGGCGGTCCTTGTGCAGGCCCTTCAGATACGCAGCCAGGAAGGCGAACTGATCCTCGCGCAGGCCACCGACATACTTCGGCTTGGCAGTGGGGTCGTACACCACATCGTCGAGGAACACGAAGCTGGCACCGCCCTCTTCCACCGCATAGGTATCGGGGCCGTAGATGTTGCGCCAGCTGTCCAGCGATTGCGCGTCATTGGTCGCGTCGAAATCCAGGTCGTGGTTGCCGGGCACGTGGAACCACGGCACGCCGAGTTCGGTGGTGACCTTGTTGATCGCCGGGTACAGGGTCAGGTCGTCGTTGACGATGTCACCGAGCGTGGTACCCAAGCGGGCCTTGGTCTGCCCCACCAGCGGCGCCACGATCGACTGCTGGTAGTAGCCGATGTCCTGCAGGCTGGCGGTCTGCGAATCGGTGAACACCAGCATCTGGAAGCCACGGCGGCTGTCATGCCGGTCGTTCTGCAGCGCGAAGTCCCAGTTGCGGGCGACGTCACTGGTGGCCGCAATGCCGCCGTACTTCAGCGCAGGGGAACCGTTCGGCCGGTAGTGCCGCCAGAACGATGGCAGGCCGTCGGCGGCCTTCGGGAAGGAATAGGCATCAGGCTTGATCACGAAGACCGTCTGGCCGTCACGCACCGGCAGGCTGTAGCTGCCGTCGGCAGCGGTCTTGACGATGGTCTCGCCGTTGGAGACCTGTACCCCGGCCAGACCCGGATCGGTCGCACCGCGGCCGGGCTTGCCGTCACGCTCCAGATAGACCTTGCCGCTGACCACGGTGTCTGCGGCCCAGGCCGGCGAGGTCAGCAACAGGCAGCACAGCCAGGCGGCAGGCAGTTTCATGGGGGCGGTCCGGGAAAAAGAAGACGCCATATTGTAGGTGCGGACCGTTGGTCCGCACACCTTGTTCAACGATGGCGCTTTTCCAGCACGTCGCGCGCATCTTCCAGCGACAGCCCGCGCGCGCGCAGCAGCACCAGCAGGTGGTACAGCAGGTCCGAGGCCTCGCCCAGCAGTGCCTCATCGTCCTGCGCCACCCCGGCCAGCGCCGTCTCCACGCCTTCCTCGCCCACCTTCTGCGCGATACGGCGGATGCCGCCCTCGAACAGCGACGTCGTATAGCTGCCGGAAGGACGCAGCGCCTCACGTACCGCGACCAACTGGTCCAGGCCGCCAAGGAAGTCCTTCGGCGCACCATCGAAACAGCTCTCCGCCCCGGTGTGGCAGGTGGGGCCTGCCGGGCGTGCCAGCACCAGCAGCGTATCGGCATCGCAATCGACGCTGATCGACTGCACCGCCAGCACATTGCCGGACTGCTCGCCCTTGGTCCAGAGACGCTGCTTGCTGCGGCTGAAGAAGGTCATGTGGCCGATCGCCAGCGTCGCCGCCAGCGACTCGGCGCTGACGTAGCCCAGCATCAGCACCTGCAGGGTGTCGGCGTCCTGCACCACGGCCGGCAACAGCCCATCACCCTTGTCCCAGTTCAGCGTTTCCAGCGCCTGCGGCGACGGCCGCACATCAATAGACATCTCGTACCTCGATCTGCTGCTCGCGCAGGTAGCGCTTCAAGTCGGCAATGGCGATGGCGCCACTGTGGAATACACTGGCCGCCAGCGCACCGTCAACGTCGGCCTGGTCAAAGGCCTGGGCGAAGTGCTCCATCGCACCCGCGCCACCGGAAGCGATGAGTGGCACCTGGCACAGCGCACGCGCCTGCCGCAGCTGCTCCACGTCATAGCCGCGGCGCACGCCATCGCTGTCCATGCAGTTCAGCACGATCTCGCCGGCACCGCGGCGCTGCGCCTCGACGATCCAGTCCAGCGTGCGCAACGGCACCGCCTGGGTCTTGTCCGGATCGCCGCTGAAACGGCGCACGCGCCACTGGCCGTCGGCCTCGCGCACGGAGTCGACACCCACCACCACGCACTGCACACCGAATTCCTCAGCCAGTTCGCTGATCAGTTCCGGGCGGCCCAGCGCGGGCGAGTTGATCGAGATCTTGTCCGCACCCGCGAACAGCACGCGGCGCGCGGTCTCCACGCTGTCGATGCCACCGGCCACGCAGAACGGGATATCGATCAGGCGCGCGATGCGTTCGATCCAGGCCACGTCCACCGAGCGTGCCTCCGGGCTGGCGCCGATGTCATAGAACACCAGCTCGTCGGCGCCCTGGTCGCGATAGCGCTGGGCCAGTTCGGCGATGTCCCCCATGTCGACGTGATCGCGGAAGCGCACGCCTTTGACCACGCGGCCATCGCGTACGTCCAGGCAGGGAATGATGCGGCGGCTCAGCATGCCAGCGCCTCCGCCAGGTCCATGCGCTGTTCCAGCAGCGCCTTGCCGAGGATCGCGCCGCCACAACCAGCGGCCTTCGCCGCCGCCACGTCGGCCACGTCGCGGATACCGCCCGATGCCTGTACCGCCACGCCCGGCAGCAACGCCGCCAGGTGCTGGTACAGGCTGATGTTGGGGCCGGCCAGCATGCCGTCGCGGGCGATGTCGGTGCACAGCAGGTGGCGCATGCCGGCCTGCGCGTAGCGTTCGGCCAGGGCATCCAGGGTCACCCCCGCGTTTTCGGTCCAGCCGTGCACCGGCAACTGCCACTGCCCCTGCCCGTCCTGGCGCGCATCGAGGGCGATGGTCAGCCGTTCCGGGCCGAACTCGGCCAGCCAGCCGATCACCTGTTCGGGCTCGCGCACCGCCAATGACCCGATCACCACGCGGCTGGCGCCGGCATCGAGGATGCGCGCCACGTCGTCGCGGCCACGCACGCCGCCACCGGTCTGCACCTGCAGCGGGGTCTGCGCACGGATCGCGCCCAACAGCGGCGCCAGCGTATAGCCACCGGCACGTGCAGCATCCAGGTCGACCAGGTGCATCCACTGTGCGCCCTGCGCGGCGAACGCCTGCGCACGCGGCAACGGATCGTCGCCATAGTGGGTTTCCTGCGCGTAATCACCCTGGCGCAGCCGCACGACGCGGCCATCACGGATATCCAGCGCGGGATAGACGATGAAACTCATGCAGCGGTGCCCTCAAGGAAATTGCGCAGCATCAGCGAACCGGTATCGCCGGACCGCTCGGGATGGAACTGGGCGCCGAAGTAGCGGCCCTGCTCGACCACGGCAGTGAACAGGCCGCCGTGATCGCAGGCGGCGACGGTATGGCTGTTCAGCGGTGCAGCGTAGCTGTGCACGAAGTACGCACTGGCGCGCTCGGGCACCCCCTGCAGCAGCAGCGACGGGCGCAGCGGCAGCAGCCGGTTCCAGCCCATGTGCGGCACGCGGATGCCACAGGCCGGCACCAGCTTGCGCACCACCCCGGGGATCAATCCCAGCGTATCCACGCCGGCCTCTTCGGAGCGATCGAACAACAGCTGCATGCCCAGGCAGATACCCATCAGCGGCACCTGCAGCTGGCGCAGCGGCTCGACCAGCCCCTGCGCATGCAGGCGCTGCATGCCGGGGCCCGCCGCACCCACGCCAGGCAGGATCACCCGTTGCGCGCCGGCCAGGCCAGCGGGGTCGCGGACCAGGCGCACCGTGGCACCGAGCCGTTCCAGTGCGTAGCGCACCGAACCCAGGTTGGCGCCGCCGGCATCGATCAGCACGACCTCGCTCACAGCGCCCCCTTGGTGGTCGGCAACGCGGTGCCCTGCCGCGCAAGCGCAGGCCGCAACGCACGTGCCAATGCCTTGAAGCAGGCTTCAACCTTGTGGTGGTCGTTGTCGCCGCGCACCTGCAGGTTGAGATTCAGGCCGCTGGCATCGCACAGCGACCGGAAGAAGTGCGGGACCAGCTCGGTCGGCATGTCGCCCACACGCTCGCGCTTGAACTCGCCTTCGAACACGAAATACGGGCGGCCACTGAAATCCAGCGCAGCACTGGCCAGGGTTTCGTCCATCGGCAGGGTGAAACCGTAGCGGCCGATCCCGCGCTTGTCCCCCAGCGCTTCGCGCAGGGCCTGGCCCAGCGCCAGGCCGGTGTCTTCGATGGTGTGGTGTTCGTCGATGTGCAGGTCGCCCTCGGCGCGGATGTCCAGCGCGAAGCCACCGTGCTTGCCGATCTGTTCCAGCATGTGGTCGAAGAAAGGCAGGCCGGTGTGGATGTGCGCATCGCCGGCACGATCCAGATCCAGTTCGACACGGATCTTCGTTTCCCTGGTATTGCGCTGGACCACCGCCGTACGCGGCGCATCGGCCAGTGCGTGGGCAATGCCCGGCCAGTCCCACTCGCCGCCGAACTGTTCGGTGCGCAGCTGGAAGCCACGGATGTTGAGGTTGTCGGCGAACTGCAGGTCGGTGATGCGGTCGCCGACCATGCCCGAGCGCGCCCAGTCGATACTGCGATCCTGCAGGTAGGCGGTCATCAGGCCGATGCCCGGCTTGCGCGTCGGCGCGTTGTCTTGCGGCCAGCTGCAGTCGACCAGCACATCACGGAAAACGATGCCCTGGCTTTCGAAGATCTGCAGCATCAGGTCGTTCGGGCCATCGAAGCTGGCGCGCGGATAGCCTTCGCTGCCCAGACCATCCTGATTGGTGACGATCACGAACTGGTAGCCGGCATCGCGCAGCTTCAGCAGTGCCGGGATCACCTGCGGTACGAAACGCAGCTTCTCGTAGGCATCGATCTGGAAATCCGCCGGCTCCTCGATCAGGGTGCCGTCGCGGTCGATGAACAGGATGGGGGTCATGCCGCGGCCCTCCGTGCCGACAGGGCCGCAAGCACGCGGTCGTTCTCCTCGGGGCTGCCGATGCTGATGCGCAGTGCATCGCCCAATAGTGGCGCAGCGCGCTGGTCGCGCACCACCACGCCAGCGGCGAGCAGCGTGTCGAGCGCGGCCTGGGCATCGGCAAAGCGGACCAGCAGGTAGTTGCCTGCCGAGGCGTACACTCGGCGCACGCCGGGGAACCCTGCCAGCGCGGTACGCAGGCGCTCGCGCTCGGCAATGACCGTGGCCACGCGTTCGGCGGTGCGTGCCAGCGCGGCCGGCTGCAGTGCCTGCACGGCCAGCTCGGCGCACGGCGTCGGCACCGGGTATGGCGCCTGGCAGCGACGCAGCACGGCAATCAGTTCCGGCGCGGCGATCAGGGTGCCGATGCGCGCCGCAGCCAGTGCGTGCGCCTTCGACAATGTGCGCAGCACCGCCAGGTTGGCATGCGCGGCCAGCAGCGAGGTCGCCGAGGCGCGCTGCGCGTACTCGACATAGGCTTCATCCACCACCACCAGCGCCTGCCCACACAGGGCAACGGCCACGCGCTCGATCTCCGACAGCGGGATATCGCTGCCGGCAGGATTGGACGGCGCGCACAGGAAAACGAGCTTGGCGCCCTGCCCCTTGGCCGCGGCAATCACCGCATCCAGGTCCGTGCGCAGGCCCTCGCCATCATCAATCAGCGGCACTTCAATCAACGGCGCACCTTGCAACCGCGCGCAGACCGCGTACATGCCGAATACCGGCGGCGTTACCAGCACGCCATCGCGGCCGGACACGCACAGCGCCCGCACCAGCAGATCGATCGCCTCGTCGCTGCCACGGCCTACCAGCAGCTGTTGCGGCTGCACGCCGTACAGCGACGCCAGCGCGTCACGCAGCGCAGCCGGTTGCGGCTCCGGGTAGCGGCGGCTGCCGCCGGTGGCATCAGCCGGATTGGCCCACGCCGATTCATTCGCGTTCAACCACACCTCACCCTGCACAGCGCTGCTGCGCGCCGAACTGTAGCCGGCGAAGGCCTGCAGGTCCGGCCGTACCAGGGCCAGCACGCCGTCGATGTCCGCGCTCATGCCGCCACCTCCATGCGCAGCGCTACCGCACGTTCGTGCGCGTCCAGCCCTTCGGCGCTGGCGATGATGCGCGCGCAGCCGCCGATCGCCGCCAGCCCGGCAGCGCTGGCGCTCTGCACACTGATGAGATTCTGGAAACTTGCCACGCTGACACCACTGTAGGCACGCGCGGCACCGGCAGTCGGCAGCACGTGGTTGGTGCCGCTGCAGTAGTCGCCCAGGGCTTCCGGCGTGTAATCGCCGAGGAACACCGAACCGGCCGCCTGCACCTGGCCCAGCCAGTCGCGCGGCTCACGCAGGGCCAGGATCAGGTGTTCAGGGGCGTAGCGGTTGCTGATCGCAAACGCATCCGCCAGCGATTCCACCTGGATCAACTGCGACGCCGACAGTGCCTGGCGGGCGATGTCCTGCCGCGGCAGCAAGGCCACCTGGCGTTCCACTTCAGCCTCGACGGCGGCCAGCATCGCCGCGTCATCGGTCAGCAGCAGTACCTGCGAATCCGGGCCGTGCTCGGCCTGCGACAGCAGATCGGCAGCGACGAACGCCGGATTGGCGCCGGCATCGGCAATCACCAGCACTTCCGACGGACCGGCTGGCATGTCGATGGCGGCGGCACCGTCCTGTGCCACCTGCTGCTTGGCCTCGGTGACGAAACTGTTGCCCGGCCCGAACAGCTTGTCGCTCGCCGGGATGCTCCCGGTGCCATACGCCATCGCCGCGATTGCCTGCGCACCGCCCAGCTTGAACACACGTTGCACGCCGGTCAGGCGCGCGGCCACCAGCACTGCAGGATCGGCCGTACCGTCGGCACGCGGCGGCGTGCACAGCACGACCTGCGGGCAACCGGCCAGCTGCGCCGGCACGCCCAGCATCAGCGCGGTGGACGGCAACGGCGCACTGCCGGCCGGTACGTACAGGCCAACGCGACCGATCGGCCGCAGCATGCGCTCGCAGACCACACCCGGCGCGGTTTCCACTGCATAGCCCTGGCCCATCCCCGCCTTGTGGAAGCGGGTGATACGCTCCGCCGCCTCGACCATGGCCTGGCGCAAGGCGGCCGGCACGGCGGCTTCGGCGGCAGCGAACTCGCTGTCGCAGACTTCGAAATCCTGCAGGTCCACGCCATCGAAGCGCGCGGTGATCGCGCGCAGTGCGACGTCACCCTGTGTACGTACCTGCGCGATCAGCGCGGCCACCGCATCACGGGTCTGCTGCGCCACGGTCTGCACCGGGCGGGTCAGCGCCGCGCTGCGCGCGGCCTCATCAAGTTGCGACCAGATAAGACGATTCATGCCAGCGACCGCTCCACGCTCAGTACCATCAGGCCCTGGGCGCCGGCGCGCTCCAGTTCTTCCATGCGCTGCCAGGTCAACGGGCCGGGGCACATGGTCTGCAGGCGCAACGCACCGCCATCGGCAGGCAAACGCACCAACGGTTCGGCATCGGCCAGCAGCTGTGCCAGCGCGTCGACGCGGTCCTCGCTGGCGCGGAACATCAGCAGCTTGCGGTCCTGCCGCTGCACCACCCCGTCCAGGCGACGCAGCAGCATGCTGCGCAGGGCGCCACGGGCATCATCGGGAACGCGCACCGCACCGGCCAGCACGGCTTCGCTGTCGAGCAGGTTGTGCACCGGGGTGAGCTGGTTGGCACGCAGGGTGGCGCCGCTGGAGACCAGGTCACAGATCAGGTCGGCGGTGCCCAGGCGCGGCGCGATCTCCACCGAGCCGGACAGCTCCACCACCTGCGCATCCACGCCCTGCGCGGCCAGCCACTGCGTGAGGATGGCCGGGTAGCTGGTGGCGATGCGGGTGCCGGCCAGTTGCGCCGGCCCCTGCCATTGCCACTCTTCCGGCACCGCCAGCATCAACCGGCACTGACCGAAACCCAGCCCACGCAGCGCGTGGTAGCTATCCGGCAGGCCGATCTGGCGACGTGCAGCGGCCTGCTCCTCCAGTTCGTTGCGGCCGACGATGCCGAGGTCGCAGACGCCATCGGCAATCAGGCCGGGGATGTCGTCGTCGCGCACCAGCAACAGGTCCACCGGCAGCGACTCGCCGTAGCAGAACAGCTTGTCGCGGCTCTCGCGCCAGCTCAGGCCACAGGCGCTGAGCAGGTTGCGGGCGGGTTCGGCCAGCCGGCCACTCTTCTGGATGGCGATACGCAGCCGGTCTCGCGCCGGCGCTGCCTGGGTTGCACTCATGGGGGAGGTCTCGAAGTTCGGAACGGGGCGCGGATCAGCGCGAAGCAAGTCGGTCGACGGCGGCGGCATAGCCTCGATGGCCATGCTCGAGCGTGCGTGCCACCCGTCCGGTGGTGGTCACGCTGACGCCGGTGCGCTCGTGGATCTCGCGGTACGGCACGCCCTGCTGCAGCAGCGGCACCACCTTCCAGCGGTCGGCCATGGCTTCCAGCTCGGCCGGCGTGCACAGGTCACGCAGGAAGGCGACCACCTGTTCCGGCTCGCGCAGGGCGGCAAAGGCCTGGGCCAGGGCGTCCAGATCGGCTTGCGGGTCTTTGGCGGCGATGTCGGGGCGGGCTTTCACGGGCAGGACTCTTGCATCAATGTAATAGCGTGTTAGTACATTAACGCATTCTTGCGCGCTGCGTCAAATCGTGGGCTTTGGGGGTACGGCAGGGCTGCGCCCTGCACCCGCAGAAGCCGAAGCAACGTCAAAAGCTGGTTTCCTGAGGATTTGCGGGGCGGGTCCGGTTGAGGGGGACGCTGCAAGTACGTCCATGTAAGCTCGGTCGCCGCATCCATGCGGCTCACGCCCCCTCAACCGGACCCAC